>NZ_LZJA01000240.1:0-8681 GCF_001666785.1 Mycobacterium sp. E3305
CAGCCGGTTCTCACCCCGCGATGTCTGCGGGATCTGCGGCCAGCGCGACCGCCGTGGCGACCGCGTGCCCGACGCGCAGGTCCAGCGGGCTGGGGACGATCCGGTCGAAAGCCAGGTCATCGCTGACGACCGAGAAGATCGCCTCGGCCGCGGCCACCATCATCTTTTCGGTGATCCTGCGCGCGTCGGGCACGCGGTCGCCACGGCGGTCGCGCTGGCCGCAGATCCCGCAGACATCGCGGGGTGAGAACCGGCTGGCTGGCGGTGCCGCTGGTCGCCGCCCTGCTCGCCGCGGCCGGCTGCGGCACGGATACCGGTGAGCACCGCGCCCGCCCGGAACTGGTGGTCGGCTCGGGGGCGGATTCGGAGTCGGCGCTGCTGGCCGGCGTCTACGTGGCCGCGCTGCGGTCCTATGGTTTCGCGGCGCGCGCCGAGACCGCGGACGATCCGATGGCGCGCCTGGACGCGGGTGCCTTCACCGTCGTCCCGGCGTTTACCGGGCGCAAACTGGAGAGCCTGCAGCCCGGCGCGGTCGCCACGTCTGACGCCGACGTCTACCGCGCGATGGTCGCCGCGCTACCCGAGGGCGTCGCGGCGGGCGACTACACGACCGCCGCGGAAGACAAGCCCGTTCTGCTGGTGACGGGGGCCACCGCGAAGGCGTGGGGCGGCAGCGACGTCAGCGCCGACCTGAGCACGCTGCCGAAGCACTGCGCCGGCCTCGTCGTCGGCGCCGTCACCGGGCGCCCGGCCCCTTCGAACGTGGGCACCTGCCGGCTCCCCGTTCCGCGCGAATTCCCCGACGAGACAACGATGTTCAACGCGGTGAAGGCCGGTCAACTGACCGCGGGGTGGACGACCACAGCCGACCCCGGCCTGCCCGCCGACCTGGTCACGCTCGTCGACGGGAAGCCCGCGCTGATACGGGCCGAGAACGTGGTGCCGCTGTATCGCCGCAACGCGCTGAGCGACCGGCAACTGCTGGCGATCAATGAAGTGGCCGGGGTCCTGGATACGGCGGCCCTGGTCGACATGCGCCGCCAGGTGGCCGGGGGAGCCGACCCGCAGGCGGTGGCCGGCGGCTGGTTGGCGGAACACCCACTGGGGCGGTGACGGGCGGCCGGGGTCAGCGCTTGGGCAGCAACCGGGTCACGACACGCTGCACGCGACCCATGACGGGGCCGCGCAGGAGCCGCTCGGGCTGCGAACCGGTCAGCCGCACCACCAAATCCATGGCCTTGACGTCCGGTCCGACCAACACTCGCGCCCTGTCCTTGCGCACGCCCGCCAAGATGACCTGCGCCGCCCGCTGCGGCGTGGTCTTGGCTTGTTGCTCCTCGAACAGCTCCGCCAGGCCGTCCTGGTCCAGGCCCTCGGCGAAGATCGCGTTGCGGGCGAACCCCGTCTTCACGCCGCCCGGGTGCACGGTCGTCACCCGCACCGGGTGACCCGCCAGCACCATTTCCTGTCGCAGCGCCTCGGTGAAGCCGCGGACCGCGAACTTGGCGGAGACGTATGCCGCCTGGCCCGGCGCGGCGAACAGGCCGAGCGCGCTGGAGATGTTGATGAGGTGGCCGTCGCCGGAGGCGATGAGGTGCGGGAGGAACGCCTTGGTGCCGTTGACGACGCCCCAGTAGTCGACGTCCATCACCCGTTCGATGTCCTTGAACCGGCTGTCCTCGATCGACCCGACGAACGTGATGCCCGCGTTGTTGTACAGCTGGTTGACCTGGCCGAAGTGCTCGCGGACCGCGTCGGCGTAGGCCAGGAAGGCCTCGCGCTCGGTCACGTCGAGGCGATCGGCTTTGACGGGCGCGCCGATGGCCTTGAGCTGTTCCTCGGTCTGCGCCAGCCCATCGGTGTCCACGTCGCTGACAGCGAGCTTGGCACCCGCGCGGCCCAGTTCCAGGGCCAGCGCCCGGCCGATGCCCGAACCCGCGCCCGTGACGACGGCGACCTTGCCGGCGAACTCATGCATGCGGTGCTCCCTTGTGGCGGCGTGACCGCGTCGAGGCTATCCGGTGCGGCGATTCGCCGCTATGGAATCCATCACTGCTTGGGCATCAGCCGGCCCATGACCGGGCCGAACAGCTGCTGATAGTACGGGCCGGCCACGCGCACCATCACGTCCAGAACCTTGGCGTCCGTGCCGACCAGCACCCGGGCCCTCTTCTTGCGGACGGCTTCCAGGATGATCTGGGCCGCTCGCTGCGGGCTGGTCTTGGCAAGCCGTTTGTCGAACAGACTGGCCAGCTGGGCCTGGTCGAGGCCCTCGGCGGCGGTGGCGTTGCGGGCGATCGCGGTTTTGATGCCGCCGGGGTGCACGGTGGTCACCGCCACCGGGTGGCCGGCCGCCACCATTTCCTGTCGCAACGCCTCGGTGAATCCCCGGACCGCGAATTTGGCCGAGTTGTAGGCCGCCTGCCCGGGCACCGCGAAGAGGCCGAACACGCTGGAGATGTTGATGACGTGGCCGTCGCCGGAGGCGATCAGGTGCGGCAGGAACGCCTTCGTGCCGTTGACGACGCCCCAGAAGTCGACGTCCATCACCCGTTCGATGTCCTTGAACTGGCTGACTTCGACGTCGCCGGTGAAGGCGATGCCGGCGTTGTTGTAGATCTGGTTCACCTTGCCGAAGTGCTCGCGGACCGCGTCGGCGTAGGCCAGGAAGGCCTCGCGCTCGGTCACGTCGAGCCGGTCGGCTTTGACCTCGGCTCCGATCGCCTTCAACCGTGCCTCGGTCTCGGCGAGCCCCTCGAGGTCGACGTCGCTGATCGCGACCTTGGCGCCGGAGCGCGCCAACTCGACGGCCAGCGCCTGCCCGATCCCCGAACCCGCGCCCGTCACCACTGCGACCTTGCCGGCGAACCCCTGCATGAGCACCCTTCCTTCCACGGCCCAATTGCGTCGAGGCTAGCCGGTACCGACGGTCCCCGGTACGCGTGGGTGGGCAACCCCGCGGTCAGCGGAAGGCCGTGTCGAGGATCTCCTGCTGCTCGACCGCATGCACCTTCGACGAGCCCGACGACGGCGCCGACATCGCCCGGCGTGAGATGCGCTTCAGCCCGGTGAGCTTGTCGGGCAGCAGCTCGGGCAGCTCCAGGCCGAACCGCGGCCACGCGCCCTGGTTGGCCGGCTCCTCCTGCACCCAGAAGAACTCCCTGGCGCCGGGGTAGCGGTCCAGCGTCTCGTTGAGCCGGCGCTTGGGCAGCGGGGCGAGCTGCTCGATGCGCACGATCGCGACGTCGTCCCGGTTGTCCTTGGCCTTGCGGGCCACCAGCTCGTAGTAGATCTTCCCGCTGGTCAGCAGGATCCTGGTGACCTTGCTGCGGTCGCCGATGCCGTCCTCGTATGTCGGCTCCTCGAGCACCGAGCGGAACTTGATCTCGGTGAAGTCCCTGATGTCGCTGACGGCGGCCTTGTTGCGCAGCATCGACTTCGGCGTGAACACGATCAGCGGCCGCTGCACACCGTCGAGGGCGTGCCGGCGCAACAGGTGGAAATAGTTCGACGGCGTCGACGGCATCGCGATCGTCATCGATCCCTCCGCCCACAGCTGCAGGAAGCGTTCGATGCGACCGGAGGTGTGGTCGGGGCCCTGGCCCTCGTGGCCGTGTGGCAGCAGCAGCACCACGTTGGACAGCTGGCCCCACTTGGCCTCACCGGAGCTGATGAACTCGTCGATGATCGACTGCGCGCCGTTGACGAAGTCGCCGAACTGGGCCTCCCACAACACCAGGGCGTCCGGGTTGCCCACGGTGTAGCCGTACTCGAACCCGACGGCGGCGTATTCCGACAGCGGTGAGTCGTACACCAGGAACTTGCCGCCGGTCGGAGTCCCGTCCTTGTTGGTCGCCAGCAGTTGCAGCGGGCAGAACTCTTCGCCGGTGTGGCGGTCGATGATCACCGAATGCCGCTGGGAGAAGGTGCCGCGCCGGGTGTCCTGGCCCGACAGCCGGACCAGCTTGCCCTCGGCCACCAGCGAACCCAGCGCCAGCAGCTCGCCGAACGCCCAGTCGATCTTGCCCTCGTAGGCCATCTCCCGGCGCTTTTCCAGCACCGGCTGCACGCGCGGGTGCGCGCTGAAGCCTTCCGGCAGGTCGAGAAACGCGTCGCCGATGCGGGACAGCAGCGCCTTGTCGACGGCGGTGGCCAACGACGGGGAAATCCGCTGCAGCGACTCCACCGACTCGCTCGGCTGCACGCCGTGTTTCTCCAGGTCGCGCACCTCGTTGAACACCCGCTCCAGCTGGCCCTGGTAGTCGCGCAGTGCGTCCTCGGCCTCCTTCAGCGAGATGTCGCCGCGACCGATCAGGGCTTCGGTGTAGCTCTTGCGCACCCCGCGCTTGATGTCGACGACGTCGTACATCGACGGGTTGGTCATCGACGGGTCGTCGCCTTCGTTGTGGCCGCGCTTGCGGTAGCACAGCATGTCGATGACGACGTCCTTCTTGAACCGCTGGCGGAAGTCCACGGCCAGCTGCGCCACCCACACGCAGGCCTCCGGGTCGTCGCCGTTCACGTGGAAGATCGGCGCCCCGATCATCTTCGCGACGTCGGTGCAGTACTCGCTGGATCGCGAGTATTCCGGCGCCGTGGTGAAGCCGATCTGGTTGTTGACGATGATGTGTATCGTGCCGCCGACGCGGTAACCGGGCAGGTTGGCCAGGTTCAGCGTCTCGGCGACCACGCCCTGGCCGGCGAATGCGGCGTCGCCGTGCAGCATCATTGGCACCACCGAGAAGGCCTTCTCCTCGCCGTCGTCGTGGGCGCCGCGGTTCAGCAGGTCCTGCTTGGCCCGGACCAGGCCCTCGAGCACCGGGTCCACCGCTTCCAGGTGCGACGGGTTGGCGGTCAGCGAGACCTGAATGTCGTTGTCGCCGAACATCTGTAGGTACACGCCGGTGGCGCCCAGGTGGTACTTGACGTCACCCGAGCCGTGGGCCTGCGACGGGTTCAGGTTCCCCTCGAACTCGCTGAAGATCTGCGAGTAGGGCTTGCCCACGATGTTGGCCAGGACGTTGAGGCGGCCGCGGTGGGGCATGCCGATGACGACCTCGTCGAGGCCGTGCTCGGCGCACTGGTCGATCGCCGCGTCCATCATCGGGATCACGCTCTCCGCGCCCTCCAGCGAAAAGCGTTTCTGCCCAACGTATTTGGTCTGCAGGAACGTCTCGAACGCCTCGGCGGCGTTCAGCTTGCTCAGGATGAATTTCTGCTCGGCCACCGTCGGCTTGACGTGCTTGGTCTCGACGCGCTGCTGCAGCCACTCCTGCTGCTCGGGGTCGAGGATGTGGGTGTATTCGACGCCGATGTGGCGGCAGTACGCGTCACGGAGCAGCCCGAGCACGTCGCGCAGCTTCTTGTACTCGCAACCCGCGAAGCCGTTGACCTTGAACACCCGGTCGAGGTCCCACAGTGTCAGGCCGTGGTTGAGGATTTCGAGGTCGGGGTGGCTGCGGAACCGGCTGCCGTCCAGCCGCAACGGGTCGATGTCGGCCATCAGGTGTCCGCGGTTGCGGTAGGCCGCGATCAACTCCATCACCCGGGCGTTCTTGTCGACGATCGAGTCCGGGTTGTCGGTGCTCCACCGCACCGGCAGGTACGGGTTGCCCAGTTCGCGGAAGATCTCGTCCCAGAAGGCGTCCGACAGCAGCATCTCGTGGATGGTGCGCAGGAAGTCGCCGGATTCCGCGCCCTGGATGATGCGGTGGTCGTAGGTGGAGGTCAGCGTGATCAGCTTGCCGATGCCCAGCTCGGCGATGCGTTCCTCGCTGGCGCCCTGGAACTCCGCCGGGTACTCCATGGCGCCGACGCCGATGATGGCGCCCTGGCCGGCCATGAGCCGCGGCACCGAGTGCACGGTGCCGATAGTGCCGGGGTTGGTCAGCGAAATCGTCACGCCGGCAAAGTCTTCGGCGGTCAGCTTGCCGTCGCGGGCGCGGCGGACGATGTCCTCGTAAGCGGTGACGAACTGCGCGAACCGCATGGTTTCGCAGCCCTTGATGCCGGCCACCACCAGGGAGCGCTTGCCGTCCTTGCCCTGCAGGTCGATGGCGAGGCCCAGATTGGTGTGCGCCGGGGTGACCGCGGTGGGTTTGCCGTCGACCTCGGCGTAGTGCCGGTTCATGTTCGGGAACTGCTTGATCGCCTGCACCAGCGCGTAGCCGAGCAGGTGGGTGAACGAGATCTTGCCGCCGCGGGTGCGCTTGAGCTGGTTGTTGATGACGATACGGTTGTCGATGAGCAGCTTGGCGGGAACGGCGCGGACGCTGGTGGCGGTCGGCACGTCCAGCGAGGCGGACATGTTCTTGACGACGGCGGCCGCGGCGCCGCGCAGCGTCTGCAGCTCGTCGCCCTCGGCAGGCGGGGGAGTCGGGGCCTTGGCTTTCGCCGGTGCGGCGGGGGCGCCGTTGCCGGCGGAGCCCGCGGGCTTGGCGGGCGCGGCGGTCTGGGTTACCGGCGGCGCGGGCGTTGGCTGCGGTGCGCTGGCGGCCGCCTGGCCGTCGCCGGTGGCCGCGCTCGAGGGGGAGTCGCCGGTCGGCTCGGGGTTGTAGTCGACGAGGAACTCATGCCAGCTCGGATCGACCGAGGAGGGGTCGTCGCGGAACTTGCGGTACATCTCCTCGACCAGCCATTCGTTTTGCCCGAATGGTGAACTTATGTTGCTCACGACCGCTGTTCGCCTCAATTCCTCTGTCCGGCAAGCGCTTTTACCTGTTGTGGCGCGGCGCCCGCACGTTTGTCGACCCCGGAGTGTGGAGCATGTCACACCAGTGGCGATGCTCAACGTTTCCGCCCTATAAAGGCTAACCTTTCGCCAGCAATTCGCCAGGGAGACGGGGGTATGGAGGGGGACGGCCGTTCGCTAGCCGGCTTCGTGGAAGGGCGGCACCAGGTGCAGCGCGCGTGGCCAGCGCACCGGCGGGGTGCCGAAGGCGCGGTTGGCGTTGCGGACGATCTTCCTGCCGGCGAAATAGTTGCCGACGGCTCCGACGACGACGCCGATGCCGACCGGCAGCAGCTTGCCGAACACCAGGGCGCCGCGGCGCAGCGTATACCGCTTGACCCAGGACTTGAGCAGCCGCGAGTTCAGCCGCGACATCGACGACAGCGGCACCGCGGCCATGCTCTCGGAAATCCAGCCGCCGTTGGTGCGCGCCGGCCCGAACAGCTGGGTGACCGCCTCCTTGCTGTTGTCGCCGACCAGCACGGACAGCACCAGGGCCCGGCGCCGTTCCCGGTGGTCGGCGGGAATGTCGTACACCACCGCGACAGCCAGCACGAAGAACGCGGTGGCTTCCAGGAACGTGACCGTCTCCGCCGCGGCGGCGGACAGCGCGCTCAACGTGCCGATACCCGGGATGGTGGCCGCCGCGCCCACCGCCATGCCGCTGGCCGTCACCATGCCCACATAGCGTCTCTGCAGCTTGGCGAGGATGTCGGCGGGGCCGCTGTTCGGGTGCGCGTTGCGCAACCGGGACACGTAGGCCTCGGCGGCCGGGCCCTGGATCCGCGAGCTCCGCTCGATGACCTGGGCCAATGCCCGCGCAGACGCCTTGGGCCTGCCGTCGGCGGGCATCGGCGCATCATCCGCGTGCGACATGCTGAAAAATCGGTTCGAAGACCGCTTCCGTCGGGCCCGCATCCTGCCTCTCCTGAAATGGCGTCCTACCAGGCTAACGTGCCCGCCGCAGATCACCGCCCGAACACGAAAGCTCGGGGGTGGTGTACCCCGGATCGGATCCGTGGCTGCCCCCAATCGGCCCAGCGGCAATAATGCAGGCTGGATGTCCGTGATGGCCCGGGCCGATCGATGAACAGGCCCGCGCAGGCACGCATCGTCCGAAGCGGAAACGAGGTGGGGAGATGGCCACGGCGACGCCTCCGTCGGCCGGGGGAACCCGGCGCGCGGCGCCGAATCCACCCCACAGCGGGCGCCGAAACCTCCTGATCGAGAACTCGCCGCAGTCGCAGAAGCCCTGGAACGCGCTCTGGGCGATGATGATCGGCTTCTTCATGATCATGGTCGACTCGACGATCGTCGCCATCGCGAACCCGACGATCATGACGAACCTGCACATCGGCTACGACACCGTGATCTGGGTGACCAGCGCCTACCTGCTGGGTTATGCGGTCGTGCTGCTGGTGGCCGGGCGGCTCGGTGACCGATTCGGCCCGAAGAACATGTACCTGATCGGGCTGGTGGTGTTCACCGTCGCCTCGGTGTGGTGCGGGCTGTCGGGCAGCGCCGCGATGTTGATCGCCGCCCGCGTCGTCCAAGGCGTGGGCGCCGGCGTGCTCACGCCCCAGACTTTGTCGACGATCACCCGGATCTTCCCGCCGGAACGCCGCGGCGTCGCGGTGAGCCTGTGGGGCGCCACCGCCGGCGTGGCCAGCCTGGTGGGCCCGCTGGCCGGCGGCGTGCTGGTCGACGGGCTGGGCTGGCAGTGGATCTTCTTCGTCAACGTCCCGATCGGCGTGCTGGGGCTGGCCCTGGCCTACTGGCTGGTCCCCGTGCTGCCCACGCAGTCGCACCGGTTCGATGTGGTGGGCGTCGTGTTGTCCGGCGCGGGCATGTTCCTGATCGTGTTCGGCTTGCAGCAGGGCCAGGCCGCGCACTGGGAACCCTGGATCTGGGCGATGATCGTCGCCGGCATCGGGTTCATGACGGTGTTCGT
>NZ_LZJA01000241.1:0-60641 GCF_001666785.1 Mycobacterium sp. E3305
GTCGTCGTCCTTTTGCTGGTGACCGCGATCGCGGCGTTCGGGTCGGGATACCTCAACTCGACGCACTGGAGCCAGCTGGCCAAGAACATCATCTACGGCGTCATCTGGGGCATCTGGCTGGTGATCGTCGGCTGGCTGACGCTGTGGCCGTTCTTGAGCTGGCTGACCACCCATTTCGTCGTGACGAACCGGCGGGTGATGTTTCGGCACGGGGTGCTGACCCGCACCGGAATCGATATCCCGCTGGCGCGGATCAACAGCGTGGAATTCCGCGACCGGATCACCGAGCGGATGTTTCGCACCGGGACGTTGATTATCGAATCGGCGTCACAAGACCCGTTGGAGTTCTACGACATACCGCGGCTGCGCGAGGTGCACGCGCTGCTGTATCACGAAGTCTTCGACACCCTGGGTTCCGAGGAGTCGCCCGGCTGAGTCAGCCGGCCGGCCCGGTTGCGCCAGGACCGCAGCAGCGTGACGTTGCCGCCCTCGATCTCGTCCTCGAGCATTTCGGCGATACCACCCGCGGTGAGGGCGGATTCCAGCGCCTTGTCCGGGTTGCGCGCGAACTCGTCGGGGAACACCCAGCGCCGGAACGCATAGAAGCGGAACGCCATCTGCAGCAGGTTGCCGATGATGTAGGCCGAGATGAAGTCGGCGATGTTCTCCACGGTCAGCGACACCATCGGCTCCCGCAGCTGCAGGACGTAGCTGGAGAACCACAGCGGCGCCATCGACAGCAGCACGCCCACCCCGCTGAACGCGAAGAACAGCAGCGCCTCGTGGTGACGCTCCCGGCCGCCGCGATCGCGGAAGCTCCACTCCCGGTTCAGCACGTAGGACGCGATGACCGCGACGATGCCGGCGATGACCTTCGCGGTGACCGGCTTGGAGTCCAGAATTGTCAGTTTCAGCGTGTAGAAAATCGCCGAGTCGATCACGAACGTGGTACCGCCGACGATGGCGAATTTGATCAGTTCGTGGTGGCGCAGCAAATAGGGCTGAATAAAGCCGGGCATGCGCTCGATTGCGGCGTCGGCGAAGGGCACAAGTGGTCAGTGTACGGACGGACACAAAATAGACGCAAAATCGTACATAACGATTCGGCGTCACCGCCGGTCAACACGCCGCCCGCGCCGTGACACCATGATGGCCGTGCCGAACATACGCCCTCCCGGGGCCGCACCCACGATAGCGCCGGTGGTCGCCATGGTCGGCGGCGGACAGCTGGCCCGGATGACCCACCAGGCCGCGATCGCCCTCGGGCAGACGCTGCGCGTGCTGGCCACCGCCGCCGACGAGCCGGCCGCGCAGGTCACGCCCGACGTCGTGATCGGTTCGCACACCGAGCTGGACGACCTGCGCCGGGTCGCGGCCGGGGCCCATGTGCTGACGTTCGACCACGAGCACGTGCCGAACGAGCTGCTGGAGAAGCTGGTTGCCGAGGGGGTGAACGTCGCGCCGCCGCCGGAGGCGCTGGTGCACGCCCAGGACAAGCTGGTGATGCGCCGGCGGCTGGACGCGATGGGCGCCCCGGTCCCGCGCTACGCCGGCATCGCGAATCTCGAGGAGCTGGACGCCTTCGCGCAGCTCGTCGGCGGCCCCGTGGTGGTGAAGGCCGTCCGCGGCGGCTACGACGGGCGCGGGGTGCGGATGGCGCGCGACCCCTCGCACGCCCGCGATATCGCGACCAGCTTCCTGGCCGATGGCGTGCCGGTGATGGCCGAGGAGCAGGTGAACCTGCGCCGCGAACTGTCGGCGCTGGTGGCGCGGTCGCCGTTCGGCCAGGGCGCGGCCTGGCCGGTGGTGGAGACGGTCCAGCGCGACGGGATCTGCGTCCAGGTGATCGCGCCCGCCCCGAACCTGCCCGAGCACGTGGCCGCGGCCGCGCAGCAGCTGGCGTTGCGGCTGGCCGCCGAACTCGGCGTGGTCGGGGTGCTCGCGGTGGAGCTGTTCGAGACCGTCCAGGGTGAGCTGCTGGTCAACGAGCTCGCGATGCGGCCGCACAACTCCGGGCACTGGACCATGGACGGGGCGCGCACCAGCCAGTTCGAACAGCACGTGCGGGCGGTGCTGGACTACCCGCTCGGCGACACCGATGCCATCGCCCCGGTGACGGTGATGGCGAACGTCCTGGGCGCCGCGCAGCGGCCGGCGATGACGGTCGACGAGCGGTTGCACCACCTGTTCGCGCGGATGCCCGACGCGCGGGTTCACCTCTACGGCAAGGAGGAACGGCCCGGCCGCAAGGTCGGCCACGTCAATTTCCTGGGCTCCGACATGGCGCAGCTGGCCGCGCTGCGGGAGCGCGCCGAGCTCGCGGCACACTGGTTGTCACACGGGCAATGGACGGACGGATGGGATCCGCATGACTAGCAACCCCAGGGTCGGCGTGATCATGGGCAGCGACAGCGACTGGTCGGTGATGAAGGACGCGGCCGAGGCGCTCGCCGAGTTCGACATTCCGGCCGAGGTTCGGGTGGTCTCCGCGCACCGGACCCCACAGGTGATGTTCGACTATGCGCGCGGCGCGGCCGACCGCGGCATCGAGGTGATCATCGCGGGCGCCGGCGGCGCCGCACACCTGCCGGGGATGGTCGCGTCGGCGACGCCGCTGCCGGTGATCGGGGTGCCCGTCCCGCTGGCGCGGCTGGACGGCCTCGACTCGCTGCTGTCGATCGTGCAGATGCCGGCGGGCGTGCCGGTGGCCACGGTCTCGATCGGCGGCGCCCGCAACGCGGGCCTGCTCGCCGTGCGCATGCTCGGGTCGTCCGACCCGGCGCTGCGGGCGCGCATCGTCGAGTTTCAGGGCCGGCTGGCCGAGAGCGTGCGGGCCAAGGATGAGGCGCTGCAAAAGCGCCAGGGTAAAGTTACTGGCTAGTAGCTAGAGGAGGCCACGATGGCTGGTTGGGCCGGAGACCCCACGTTCGATCTGTTCCAGTTGCCCGAGGAACACCAGGAGTTGCGGGCGGCGATCCGCGCGCTGGCGGAGAAGGAGATCGCCCCGCACGCGGCCGACGTGGATGAGAATGCGCGGTTCCCACAGGAGGCGCTCGAGGCGCTGAATGCGTCGGGGTTCAACGCCGTGCACGTGCCCGAGGAGTACGGCGGGCAGGGCGCGGATTCGGTGGCGGCGTGCATCGTGATCGAGGAAGTGGCCCGCGTCGACGCCTCGGCGTCGCTGATTCCCGCGGTGAACAAGCTGGGCACCATGGGGCTGATCCTGCGCGGCTCCGACGAGCTCAAGAAGCAGGTGCTGCCGTCGATCGCCGACGGCACCGCGATGGCGTCCTACGCCCTCTCGGAGCGGGAGGCCGGCAGCGACGCGGCCTCGATGCGGACCCGGGCCAAGGCCGACGGCGACGACTGGATTCTCAACGGCGCCAAGTGCTGGATCACCAACGGCGGCAAGTCGAGCTGGTACACCGTCATGGCGGTCACCGACCCGGACAAGGGCGCCAACGGCATCTCGTCGTTCATGGTGCACGCCGACGACGAGGGGTTCACGGTCGGTCCCAAGGAACGCAAGCTCGGCATCAAGGGCTCGCCGACCACCGAGCTGTACTTCGAGAACTGCCGCATCCCGGGCGACCGGATCATCGGCGAGCCGGGCACCGGCTTCAAGACGGCGCTGGCGACGCTGGACCACACCCGGCCCACGATCGGCGCGCAGGCGGTCGGCATCGCGCAGGGGGCGCTGGACGCCGCGATCGCCTACACCAAGGACCGCAAGCAGTTCGGCCGCCCGGTCAGCGACAACCAGGGCGTGCAGTTCATGCTCGCCGACATGGCCATGAAGCTCGAGTCCGCGCGGCTGATGGTCTACCACGCCGCCGCCCGCGCCGAGCGCGGCGAATCCAACCTGGGCTTCATCTCCGCGGCGTCCAAGTGCTGGGCGTCCGACGTGGCGATGGAGGTGACCACCGACGCCGTGCAGCTGTTCGGCGGCGCGGGCTACACCGTCGACTTCCCGGTGGAGCGAATGATGCGCGACGCCAAGATCACTCAGATCTACGAGGGCACGAATCAGATCCAACGCGTGGTCATGTCGCGGGCGCTGCTGCGCTGACCTATAGGATCTCCGTCGGTTAACCATCGGGGTGGTAGGGCCACACGTAAAGTCGAACAAATGTGTCTTACCGCGGCCAGGGGGTCTGAAGTGAACAGCGTGGCTACCTTGGCGCATCCCCGGACGACCGGGAATTGATGCCCGTGCGCGCACCAGTGACCCCGGCGGCGAGTTGGCAGTCATTGTCGTTGCTGTTGGTCGAGGACGACCGGGCGGACGCGGTGCTCGTGGAAGACCTGATCGCCGACGCCGTCGCCGATATCCGGGTGGTGTGGGCGCAGTCGATGGCCCACGCCGAACGCGAGCTGGCCTCCGCCCGGCCCGACTGCGTGCTGCTGGACCTGCACCTGCCCGACGCCAACGGCATCGACGCGCTGGACCGCATCGCCAAGCACGACGCCACCGTGCCGATCGTGGTGCTGACCGGACTGAACGACGAGTACTTCGGGGCGTCCGCGGTCGCTGCGGGCGCCCAGGACTATCTGGTCAAGGGCCGGGTCGAGCCGGAGATGCTGCGGCGCGCGCTGCTGTATGCGATCGAACGCAAGCGGGCCGAGCTGATCGCGGCCGACCTGCACGCGACCCGGCTGCGGGCGCGGGAGAACGCGCTGCTGGAGCGCGGGCTGCTGCCCTCCCCGCTGCTGCTGGACAAGCCGGGCGTCGACATCGTCGCGCGGTACCGCCCGAGTCGCGAGGACGCGTTGCTGTGCGGGGACTTCTACGACGTGGTCCAGACACCCGATCGGATCGTGCACGTCCTGATCGGTGACGTCGCCGGCCACGGGCCGCACGAGGCCGCCCTGGGTGCGGCGCTGCGGATCGCGTTTCGCGCGCTCACCTTCGCCGGCGTGCACGGGGTGGAAGTGATGCGGCAGCTCGAGCGGGTGCTGCACTCGGAGCGAACGGACACAGGCGTTTTCGCGACCGTGCTCAGCTTGGAGATCCCGCCCGACAGCACGCGCATCACCGCCATCCGCGCCGGCCATCCGGGGATGCTGTTGCAGCGCGACGGCGCCGTGGAATGGGTGGAGCCGCCGGGCGGTCCGGCGCTGGGCCTGCGCGCCGACGATGACTGGCCGCGGTTCGAGATGGACCTGCCCCCGGGTCAGGGGCTGCTGCTGCTGACCGACGGGCTGTTCGAGGGATATTCGGGACAAGGCATCCGGCGCCTCGGCGAGGACGGCCTGCTCGCGCTGGCGCGATCGCACGCGGCCAAGCCGGGCCCGGAGTTCGTCGATGCGCTCATCGACGGCGCGCAGCAGCTCGCCCAGTCGCACGGCGGGCTCACCGACGACATCGCGGTGCTGCGGGTGGAAAGGACCACCACGTGACCCCGAGGTTGCGCCGCCCGCGACTGTCGCAGCTCACCGTGCGCGGATGGCAGGCGCTCGTGTTGGTCAGCATGGGCGCGATGGTGCTCGCCGGCGCGGTGGTCGGTGCGTTGCTGCTGAATCGCACGGACCAGATGACGCGCGACCTCGTCGACAACATCCAGCCGGCGCGCGTGGCCGCCTTCCAGCTGCAGGCCGCGCTGCGCGACCAGGAGACCGGCATCCGCGGCTACCTGATCGCCGGAGACCGGCAATTCCTCACGCCGTACTACGACGGTCAGCACAGCGAACAGGCTGCGGTGGAAGAGATCCGGCGCCGGCTGGGTGGGCGTCCGGACCTGTTGGGTGACCTGGACGCGATCGAGGACGCGGCGGCCAGGTGGCGGGAAAGCTATGCCGAACCGGTGATCGCGACCGTGCTGCCGAACGGCAAGAACGTCAACAGCAAGCCGTCGGCCGAGCGCGGTAAGGCCGAATTCGACCATCTGCGAATGCTTTTCGATACCCAGAATGCGAACCTGTCCGCGGCCCGGGCGGCCGCGGCGGGCGAACTCAAACGCGTTGATGCCTGGCGCGACAGGGCTTTCGGTGCCATGGTGTTGTTGTTCTTCGTCACGGCCGGGATGCTGGGGTTCCTGATCCGGGAGACGGTCGCCCGGCCGCTCGCGGCGCTGGCCGCGGCGTGCCGCCGGATCACCCAGGGCAGCTTCGAGGAAAGCATCGCGGCGCCGAAGCGGCCCAAGGACGTTCGCGACATGGCGATCGACGTGGAGAACATGCGCAGGCGGATGGTCGAGGAGCTCGAGATCTCACACTCGGCGCAGGCGCAACTGGACGAGCAGGCGGCCGAATTGCGCCGGTCCAACACCGAACTCGAGCAGTTCGCTTACGTGGCGTCGCACGACCTGCAGGAGCCGCTGCGCAAGGTCGCCTCGTTCTGCCAGCTGCTGGAGCGGCGCTACGGCGATCAGCTCGACGAGCGCGGCATCGAATACATCGGCTTCGCGGTCGACGGGGCCAAGCGGATGCAGGCGCTGATCAACGACCTGCTCACCTTTTCGCGCGTCGGCCGGCTCGGCACCACGGAAACCGACGTCGACCTCGACACCACGCTGGACTCCGGTCTGGCCAACCTGGCCACCGCGATCGAGGAATCCGACGCCGAGGTCGTGCGACCCGACTCCCTGCCGCGGATCAAGGGCGACCCGATGCTGCTGACGATGCTGTGGCAGAACCTCATCGGCAACGCGGTGAAGTTCCGGCACAAGGACCGCAGGCCACGCGTCGTCATCGAGTGCGCACCGGGCACCGCCGCTCATGACCGCGAATGGGTGATCACCGTGTCGGACAACGGCATCGGCATCCCGGCGGAGTTCGCCGACAAGGTCTTCGTCATCTTCCAACGCCTGCACGGCCGCGACGTGTACGCCGGGACCGGCGTCGGCCTCGCGCTGGTCAAGAAGATCGTCGAGCACCACGGCGGCACCATCCGGATCGACACGACCCGCACCGAGGGCACCCGGTTCGAGTTCACCCTGCCCATGTCCATGCCCGAGCCCGAGCCCGTTGGCGAAGCAGACGCAGACGCTTTGGAAGGAGCGCATCAATGACGTCAGAAGGTAGAGCGATCGACATCCTGCTCGTCGAAGACGACCCGGGGGACGAGCTGATCACGCGAGAAGCGTTCGAGCACAACAAACTCAACAACCGGCTTCATGTCGCGCACGACGGCGAGGAAGGCCTCGACTACCTCTACCGGCGCGGTCAGTTCTCCGACGCGCCGCGGCCCGACCTCATCCTGCTGGACCTGAACCTGCCGAAATACGACGGCCGTCAGCTGCTGGAGAAGGTCAAGTCCGACCCCGATCTGGCCCGCATCCCGGTCGTCGTGCTCACCACCTCATCGGCGGAGGAGGACATTCTGCGCAGCTACAAGCTGCACGCCAACGCGTATGTCACCAAACCCGTTGACCTGGACCAGTTCATGAAGGCCGTCCAGCAGATCGACGAGTTCTTCGTCCAGGTGGTGCGGCTGCCCAGCCAGTGACGGCTTACGACGTGGTCTGCGGCGCGGTGAGGAACTCGTCGTTGTGCTGTCCCGGCGCGGGCGGCGGTTCGGTGGCCGCCGCGTCGAAGCTCGAGTAGCGCGCGGGCATACGGACCACCGTGACGGTGTCGTCGCCGTCGCCGACGCGCAGGGCGAGCTCGTTCTCGGCGAACAGCGGGGTGTCCACCACCTGCTTCCAGGTGTAGGCCAGGCAGGCCATCAGGCCGCCTTCTTGAAGCAGCTCGACCCATTCGGCCGCGGTCTTGGCGGCCAGCGCAGACTCGAGCTCCTCGGTCAGTTCGTGGTAATTCATTGCGCGCGAACGCTGGTCGATGAACCGCTGGTCGGTCAGCAGGTCGGGGCGGCCGATGATCTGGCACAGCTTCGCCCAGTGCTTGGGCACGTACGCGCTGATCACCAGGTACCCGTCGGCGGCCTTGAACGCGTCCGACGGCTGGGTGGCGAAGCCGACTCCCTTGCGCTTCTTGGCTTTCGGTGCCGCATCGGGTTTGGGCGCCTCGCTCGGCTTGTTCAGGTGGATCGTGAGCTGGCCGGCCTGCAGGTTGACCGCGACGTCGTACATTGCCACCCGCACCACGTCGGCCACCCCGTGGCGCTCCCGGTTGAGCAGCGCGGCCAGCACCGCCTGCGCCAGTACGTGACCGCTGGCGGCGTCGACGAGCTGGAACGGGATGATCTGGGGCTTGCCGGTCGGCGTGGGCATCCCGGTGGTCATGCCCGACTCGGCGGCGACCATCAGGTCGACGCCCGGCCTGCTGCCGTGCGGGCCGTTGCCGCCGTAGGCCGACAGCCGCGCGTAGATCAGCCTGGGGTTGCGTGCGCGCAGGTCATCGGGGCCCAGGCCCATGCGCTCCATCACGCCGGGGCGGAATCCCTCCAGCACGACGTCGGCCGTGTCGACCAGCCGCAGGATCTGCTGCTTGGCCTCGTCGTCGGTGAGGTCCACCGCCACCGACTTCTTGCCCCGGTTGTGGGGCAGAAACAACGTGGGCAGCGGCGGGCGCCCGGGCAGCACCGCGGTGATCTGCCGCGCCGCCTCACCGTGGGGCGCCTCCACTTTGATCACCTCGGCGCCCAGGTCGGCCAGCACCTGACCGGCCAGCGGCCCGGCAATGTTCTGGGTGAAATCGAGTACCCGGAATCCGTCAAGTGGCTTGGCGGGCGTGCTGTCTGCCATCGGTGGCCTTCCGTCAACGGGCCGCGTGCAACTCTGCGATGCAGTAGTAGTTCTGGGCGAACGGCGCACCGGGATCGGTGCGCTGCAAAGGTAACCCGTTGTCGGCCAACAGCTGATTCAGGGGTGTGCGAGTCGGGCGCCAGCCGTGCCGCTCCAGGTGGGTCGCCGCGTCGTTGCGCTCACCCGGAAAGCCCAGGTCGCCGAGCGCGATGTCGAGGCCGTTGTCCCGCCACTTCTGGCTGGCGGCGTTCAGGGCGTCCCCGTTGGCGCCGGAGTTGATGAAGACCTCGGCCACCAGCCGGCTGCCGGCGGCGCTCAGCGCGGTGATGTCGTCGAGCAGCCGGTCCTGCGCCTCGGGCGGCAGGAAGCCGAGCAATCCCTCGGCGGCCCAGGCGGTGGGTCGAGCGGTGTCGAATCCGGCGTCTCGCAGCGCCGACGGCCAATCGTGGCGCAGGTCGATCGGCACGGCGCGCACCTCGGCGGTGGGCCGGGCACCGAGCTCGGCGATGGTGGCGGTCTTGAACTCGATGACCTCCGGCTGGTCGATCTCGTACACCGTGGTGCCCGCCGGCCAGGGCAGCCGGTAGGCCCGCGCGTCCAGGCCGGAGGCCAGGATCACCACCTGGCTTATCCCCGCGGCGCCGGCCTCGGCGAAGAAGGCGTCGATGTAGCGCGTGCGGGCGGCCAGCATGTCGGTCATGCGTTGCATGCCCCACGGCGCCCCGGGCTCGTCGACGTCGGCGGAGTCCAGTTCGCCGGCCGCCCAGCGCGTCATGAAGTCCACCCCGACCGCCCGCACCAGCGGCTCGGCGAACGGGTCGTCGATCAGCCCGTCGCGGGTGGCCCGGGCCCGTCCGGCGGCCACCATGGTGGCGGTCGCCCCCACACTCGTGGCCAGGTCCCAGCTGTCGTTGTCGGTGCGCGTCATCGGCAATCGTCCCCTTCCGTCTAGTCGTTAGCCAGAATAACGATGGTGACGAAAGACCCCGTCCGTAGTGGCGTTGCGCCCTTATCCGGCGCGGTGTCGGGCGGCAGCATCGACGTGTGCAAATTCTTCGGCGCGCGGGTGCGGAAGCCCGGTCACTGCTCCTCTACGCCCGGTCCGGGGGATTGCGGTGGATACCGCCCGGCCGCGTCGCGCCGGTGCTGGGCGCCGTTCGGCGCTACGGCATCCTGGGTGCGGCGACGGCGATCGCCGCCGGACGGGACCCCGACGGGGTGGCGCTGATCGACGAGCGCGGCCCGCTGACGTTCGGTGAACTTGACCGCCGGACCAACGCGCTGGCCAACGAGTGGCGCCGGCGCGGCCTGGGCCCGGGTCACGGCGTGGCCATCCTGGTCGGCAATCACCGCGGCTTTCTGGAAGCCGTCTACGCCGCAGGCAAGTGCGGCGCCGGTGTCCTGCTGCTCAACACCGGCTTCGGCGCCCCGCAGCTGGCCGGGATGCTGGCCTCCGAACGCGCCGATCTCCTGGTCTACGACGAGGAGTACGGCGCCGTCGTCGCCGACGCCCGGCCGCCGCTCGGCCGCGTCCTGGCCTGGACGGAGACGCCCGATTCCGACTCGCTCGACGCGCTGATCGAGCGGGGTGATCCCGCCCCGCCGCCGGCCTCCGGCGGGCGGCCCAAGATCGTCATCTCGACCAGCGGGACGACCGGAACGCCGAAGGGCGCCGCGCGTTCGGAGCCCTACTCGCTGATACCGGTCGGCGGCCTGCTCGGGAAGGTCCCGTTCCGCGGCCGGGAAGTCACCGAATGCTGTGTGCCGCTGTTCCATTCGATGGGTTTCAGCCATGCGATGTACGGCATGGTGCTGGGCTCGACCCTGGTGCTGCGCCGCCACTTCGATGCCCGGGAGACGCTGGCCAGCCTGGCCGCACACCGGGCCAGCGCCATGATCGTGGTGCCGATCATGTTGCGGCGCCTGCTCGACCTGGGCCCCGCCGCCCTGGCCGAGCACGACCTGTCGGCGCTGCGCATCGTGTTCATCGGCGGCTCGCAGCTGGGCGCCGCGCTGGCCACTCGCGCGCTCGAGGCGCTCGGGCCCGTGGTCTACAACATGTACGGGTCGACCGAGGTCGCCTACGCCACCATCGCCACGCCCGCGGATCTGGCCGTCGCGCCGGGCTGCGTGGGTGCGGTGGTGCCCGGCTCGGTGGTCAAGGTCTTCACCGCCGACGGGCGTGAGGCGCCGCCGGGGACGCCGGGGCGCATCTTCGTCGGCAACGTGCTGGCCTTCGAGGGCTACACCGGTGGCGGCACCAAGGAGTCGATCCGGGGCCTGATGTCCACGGGCGACGTCGGTCACTTCGACGCCGACGGCCGGCTCTTCATCGATGGGCGCGACGACGAGATGATCGTCTCCGGCGGGGAGAACGTCTACCCCGGCGAGGTCGAGGAGGCGCTCTCACACCACCCCGACGTCCTCGACGTCGCGGTGGTCGGGGTCGGCGACGAGGAGTTCGGGCAGCGGTTGCGTGCCTACGTCGTGGTGCGGCCGGGCGCGACGCTGACGGAGGATGACGTCAGGCAGTACGTGCGGGACCGGCTGGCCCGCTTCAAGGTCCCCCGCGACGTGCTGTTCGTCGACGCGCTGCCCCGCAACGCGGGCGGAAAGGTGCTCAAGCGGGTGCTGACCGGTCAGGTTTGACACGGTTGTGTTACTAGCTGGTGTCCGGGACTGCCGCCGGGCGTGATCGCCGCTAGCCTCGCGCCATGACCACCTTCTCGCTCACCGCCGACGGCCACGCCCTCGCCGCGGCGCGGGACGCCGGTTGGCGGCGCAGCGCCGAGTGGGCGCGGCGCCTCGCGTGGATCAGCCTGGTCGCGGTGCTGGTCGAGGGCGCCGTCGGGCTGTGGCAGGGCCTGGCGGTCGGGTCGGTGGCGCTGACCGGCTGGGCGCTCGGCGGGGTGTCCGAGGCGCTGGGCAGCGCGATGGTGGTGTGGCGGTTCAGCGGAGCCAGGACCTTCTCGGCAGACGCCGAGCGGCGCGCGCAACGCGGTGTCGCGGTGTCGTTCTGGCTGACCGCCCCGTACATCGCCGCGGAATCCGTGCGGGAGCTGATCGGTGAGCACCGCGCCGAGGCGTCGGCGATCGGGCTCGCGCTGACCGCCGCCGGGTTGCTGCTGATGCCGATCCTCGGCCGGGCCAACCGCCGACTGGGCGCGCGGCTGGACTCGGGCGCCACCGAGGCCGAGGGGATGCAGAACTACCTGTGCGCCGCCCAGGCGGCCGGGGTGCTCGTCGGGCTGGCGACGATGGCGCTTTGGTCCGGCGGCTGGTGGATCGACCCGGCGGTCGGGCTCGGGATCGCCGGCGTCGCGGCCTGGCAGGGTGTGAGGGCCTGGCGCGGCCACGACTGCGGCTGCTGCTGAGCTAGTCGAGCCGGTACCGGATCAGCCGGGAGCTGTTGGCCACCACCGCGACCGACGACGCGTTGTGCAGGATCGCGGCCAGCACGGGGGACAGCGCGCCGCCCGCGCCGATGATCAGCCCGGCGGCGTTGACCGCGATCGACATGCCGTAGTTCTCCCGGATGACGTCGACGGCCCGGGCGCCCAGATCCCGGACGTCGAGCAGGCGATGCAGGTCGTCGTTGGCCAGCGCCACATCGGCGGTCTCCACCGCGACGTCCGTTCCGGCCAGGCCCATCGCGATCCCGATGTCGGCCGCCGCCAGTGCCGGGGCGTCGTTGATGCCGTCACCGACCATGCCGACCACGTAGCCGTCGTTCTGCAGGCCGCGCACCACCTCGAGCTTGTCCTCCGGCATCACCTCGGCGCGCCACTCGTCGATCCCCAGTTCCTCGGCGACCACCTGGGCGATGTCGGGATGGTCGCCGGTGAGCATGACGATGCGGCGAATCCCATTGTCCCGCAACTGTTTAAGCACCTCGACCGCTTCGGTGCGCACCTCGTCGCGCAGGCTGATCAAGCCCACCAGCTTGCCGTCGACCGCGAGCAACAGCGGGGTCTCGGCCTGGCGCCGCAGCCTGTCCACCCACTCCGAGGCCTTCTTCGACACCCGCACCTTCTCGGCGCGCAGCAGGCCGGGGCTGCCGAGCAGCAGGGTGCGGCCGTCGGCCCAGGTGCGCATGCCCAGGCCGACCAGGACCTCGCACTCCTCGTGCGGCGGGATGGTGATGTGGCGCTCCTCGGTCGAGCGGATCACCGCCTCGGCCAGTGGATGGCGGGAGTGGATCTCCGAGCTGGCCGCGTAGGCCAGCACCTGCTCGGGCTCCCAATCCTTGTGCAACGCAATGATGTTGGTGACCACCGGACGGCCGACGGTCAGCGTGCCGGTCTTGTCGAACACGATCGCGTCCACCCGGCCGGCCTGCTCGAGGTGCGATCCGCCCTTGATCAGGATGCCGCGGCGCGCGCCGTTGCCGATCGCGGCGCTGATGGCCGTCGGGGTGGACAGGCCCACCGCGCAGGGGCAGGCGATCAGCAGCATGGTCATCGCGCGGCGCACGTCCCCGGTGACCGCCAGGGTGAGCGCCGAGACGATGAACGAGGTGGGAACGAAACGGCGGGAGAAGTTTTCGCCGACGGTCTGGATGGGCGCCCGGTCGTGCTGCGCCTCCTCGACGCGGGTGATGATGCGTCCGATCGCCGTCTGGTTGCCGACGGCCTCGGCCCGCACCACGAGGCGCCCGCGCACCACGACCGACCCGGCGTGCACGTGCGCGCCCACTGCGACCGAAACGGGCAGGTTCTCACCGGTGATCGCGGACTGGTTGACGATCGCCTCGCCGTCGACGACCTCGCCGTCGACCGGGATCGCGACGTGGTCGTGAATGATCACCTCGTCGCCGATCTCCACTGTATCGATGGGGACCTGGACCTCGGCCCCGTCGGCGAGCCGGATCCAGGCCGTGTCCTGGCTGCCGCGCAGCAGCTCCGAGATCGCCCGCCGGGTGCGGCGCAAAGTCAGGTCCTGCAGGTACTCACCGATGTTGAGCAGCCACAGCACGGTGAGCGCCACCACGTTCTCGCGCAGCACCAGGCTCGCCACCGTCGCGGCCGACACCAGGGCGTCGGTGCCGGCCCGGCCCGAGCGCAACGAGCGCAGCGCCCCGCGCAGGAACGGGTAGCCGGTGAAGATGGTGACGCCGGTGGCCAGGATCCGGCCGTTCGGGCCCAACAGCGGTGGCCGGGCGAACACGTAGCGGCGCACGCCGAGCAGGGCCAGCGCCGCGCCGCCGATGACCATCCGCAGCACGTCGGTATTGCGGATCTCCGACGAATGCGGAGCGCGGGCCGGGATCAGCTCGGCGGCGACGTGCGCGGCGGAGGCAATCGCCGCCAGCACCGCGGCGCGGTCACACCGCCGGGGCGAGTACCAGACGACGACCGATCCGGTGCGCGGGTAGGCGTGCACCACACGCACGCCGTCCTCCTTGGCGACGGCCTCCTCGACCGCCACCGCGCGCCGGGAGTCGCACCGCAGCCAGTCGACGGAAACCCGCATGCGCCCGGCCGCATCCGAAATAACCTGCAGCGCAGGGTCTTTCGAGCGGACCGGCTCGAGGGCGGTGGCGAGCGCCATGTAAACGGGGGTCAGTGGTCGTGCTGGTGGACGTCGGCGACGGCCGGGGTGGGCGCTTCCTCGCCGATGCGCTCGCGGGCTTCTGCCATGACGTCGGCGATCTTGAGCCGGGCCGACTCGGCGGCCTCCTCGGCCTTGCGGGTTCCGCGCAGCCCGAGCTCCGCCGCCGACACCGCGGTCTCGTGCAGCGGCGCCTTGGCCACGGCCTTGCGCACCACCTCGTAAGCCGTCACGCCGACGAGGCCGGTGACCACAGTCGATGCCGCCTTTGCCAAGAGCGCGTACCCCGCCATTGCCCGGACCTCCTTGTCGTCGCCGCGTCAACCGACGCTCGCTCGACGTTAACATTGAAATATAGCGATATCAATATGAATCGCGCGTCCCTAGAGCACCCGGGTGACCTTCTCGGTCTCGATCCGGCGCGCCAGCGCCGACGGGTCGGGATGGGCGACCTGCACCAGCGACGCGCCGACGGCCAGGATCGCCAACAGGCCGTCCACCAGTTCCCGGGGGCCTGGCCACGCGGCGGTGGAAAGCACCCGGTCCTTGGCGGTCAATTCCCTTGCGGCGGCAGAGCTTTGGCAGTCGGCCAGCACCTCGTCGACGGACCGGCCGGCCAGCGCCGGGCCGGGATGGCGTTCGGCGACGATTTGGTCGCCGTGCACGCGCACGGCGGTGGCGTAGTCGGTGACGCCGATCGGGAGGTCCGCGGCCGGACGACCGAACGGGTCCAGCGACAGCACCGCCACCTCACCGGCCATCGAGTCCGCCTCGTCCAGCCGCCCGGCGGTGCACAGTGCGAGGTCCGCCGCGCCCGGTTCGAGCACCGCCTCGGCGCCGATCCACCACACGCCGAACAACACGGCCGCGGTCTGCCAGTGCGCCGGCAGCAGGATCGCGACCCGGCTGCCCGGCCCGGCGCCCAGCTCGTCGCGCAACAGGTTGCCGGTCTTGGCCGCCCAGTTGGCCAGCGTGACCGCGGACAACTCGATGCGCTCGCCGGTGGCGTCGTCGTAATAGGTGATGCGCGGGCCGACCGGATCGGCCCGCAGCATCGGGTCCAGGATGGCGCCGGAAAGCGTGCTCAGTTGATGCACTCGGGCTTGTCGGAACCGGCGGTCAGGATCGGCGAGGGCGCCGGGACGTTGGGGTCCGCCGCCACCGAACCGACGTTGGACACCCGGGCGGGCATCACCGTCCCGGTGCCGGACAGGCCCGAACCGGGGCCGCTGTAGTCGTTGCCCAGCACCACCCGAACCGAGCCCGGTGCCAGGGACGGATCAGCGACCACCGGCAACCCGCCCAGCTCCTTGGACACCTCCTGGGCGCCCACGTCGTCGGTCTTGGCGGCCCGCACCTGGCTGCCCTTGACGTGGCCGCCATCGTTGTTGCCAACCGTGCCCGCACCAAATCCCTTGGACGTCAACACCTGCGACACCGCCGACGCCAGCCCGTTGATGTCGGTGTCGTTGACCACGCTGGCGGTGGTCTTCGCCGGGGTGTAGGCGATCTCCTCGGTCTTGCCCTGCTCCTGGTCGTGCAGCAGCCCGCTGACCCAGTCGGCGACCTGGTGCGGATCCACCCGCACCACGCTCTGCATGCCGTCGTCGCTCCAGCCGGCGCCGTCGAGCACCGGGATGGTGGCGAACGCGACATTGCCACCGGCCAGTTTCTGCATCTGCTGCACGAAGTCCATGACGTCCCAACCCGACGAGATCACCACCGAGCGCTGCACGGCCGCCTCGAGCCTCTTGACCGTGGTGGGGCTGGACAGCGTCTTGCCGGAGATGACCCGGTGGGCCAGCGAGGCCATCACCACCTGCTGGCGCACCACCCGGTCCAGGTCGCCGCGCGGCAGCTCGTGCCGCTGGCGGACGAAGCTCAGCGCCTCCGGCCCGTCCAGCCGCTGCGGGCCGGCCGGGAAGTCGGCACCCGAAAGCGGTTCGAACACCGGCTCTTTGAGGCAGACGTCCACGCCGCCGAGCGCGTCGGTGATCAACGAGAACCCGAGCAGGCCGATCTCGGCGTAGTGGTCCACGGTGACGCCGGTGAGGTCGGCGACGGTCTTGATCAGCGCTTCGCGCCCGGCCTCGGTGCCCTGCGCGGCGGCGTCCTCGGCCGAGTCGCCGGCCTTGACCAGGCTGGTGCGCTTGGCCTCGCGGGTCTGGCCGTAGACGCCGTTGATCTTCGTCTTGCCCAGGCCGGGGGCCGCGACGTAGGAGTCGCGGGGGATCGAGATGGCGGTCGCCGACTTCCCGTTGTTGGGGATCCGGATCAGGATGATCGTGTCGGTGTTGGTCGCTTCCTCGTCGCCGGCGCGCAGGGTGGCCAGTTCCTCCTGCGACAGCGGGTTGCCGTGGGCGTCGGTGCGGCTGTCGAGGCCGACCAGCAGGATGTCGATCGCGCCGTCGTCGCCGCCCTTGCCGAGCGAGGGTGCGGACATGTGGAAGATGCCGTCCTCGAAGGAGCGGACGTTGCTCCACGCCAGCCCGGTGCCGAGGACGACAACGAGCGTGAGCGCAGTGGCAATCACACGAACCACACGTTGCACAGGCATCCCACTAGGTTACTTGCGACACAGACGCTTCGCGGGTAGCGAACCCCCGCGCGCCCCGGCCGTCGCCCGCGCTTTTGCGCGCATGCCAAACTCAAACCATGTCGAGCAGGATCGTGATCGCCGGTGCCGGGGGCCAACTGGGCCGCTACTTGCGCTCGCTCGCGGCCGGTCAGGGCCGTGACGTGCTGGCCCTCACGTCGTCGGAGTGGGACATCACCGACCCCGCCGCCGCCGAGCGGATCGTCCGCGGTGGCGACGTGGTGATCAACTGCGCGGCGTACACCGACGTCGACGGCGCCGAGAGCGACGAGGCCGGCGCCTACGCCGTCAACTCCACCGGACCGGAGAACATCGCCCGCGCCTGCGCGCGCGTCGGCGCCCGGTTCATCCACGTCTCCACCGACTACGTCTTCAACGGGGACTTCGACGGCGCCGACCCGCGCCCGTATGAGCCCAGCGACCGGACCGCGCCGTCGGGGGTCTACGGGCGCAGCAAGCTCGCCGGGGAGCAGGCCGTGCTGGCGGCGCTTCCCGAGGCCGTCATCGTCCGCACCGCCTGGGTCTACACCGGCGCCGACGGCAAGGACTTCGTCGCCGTCATGCGCCGGCTGGCCGCCGGGGACGGCCCGGTCAACGTGGTCGACGACCAGGTCGGGTCGCCCACCTACGTGGGCGACCTGGCGGAGGCGCTACTGCAGATCGCCGACGACGGCGTGCCCGGGCCGATCCTGCACGCCGCCAACGAGGGCGCGGTGTCCCGCTTCGAGCAGACCCGCGCGATTTTCGAGGCATGCGGCGCCGACCCCGAGCGCGTCCGGCCGGTCAGCACCGCCGAGTTTCCCAGGCCCGCGCCGCGCCCGGCCTACTCCGCGCTGTCGGGCCGCGAGTCCGCCGCGGCGGGCCTGCGGCCGTTACGGCCCTGGCGCCCCGCGCTTGTCGCGGCGCTCGCGGCCGCCGACCGACCGTTACCCTCGACGCGTGACTGACGTCCTGCCGGTCGTGACGGTGACCTACTCACCGGGCCCACACCTCGAGCGCTTCCTGGCCTCGCTGTCGCTGGCCACCGAGCGGCCCGTGTGCGTGCTGATGGCCGACAACGGCTCCACCGACGGGACGCCGGAGGCCGCCGTCGAGCGCTACCCGAACGTTCGGCTGTTCCACACCGGGGCCAACCTCGGGTACGGCACCGCGGTGAACCGGGCGGTCGAACAACTCGACCCGGGCGACGACTGGGTGATCGTGGCAAACCCGGACGTGCAATGGGGTCCGGGCAGCATCGACGCCCTGCTGGACGCCGCGACCCGCTGGCCGCGCGCCGGCGCACTCGGCCCGCTGATTCGCGACCCGGACGGCTCGGTGTACCCGTCGGCGCGGCACCTGCCCAGCCTGGTCCGCGGCGGCATGCACGCGGTCGTCGGCCCGGTCTGGAAGCGCAACCCGTGGTCGGCGGCCTACCGGCAGGAGCGGCTGGAGCCCACCGAACGCCCGGTGGGCTGGTTGTCCGGGTCTTGTCTGCTGGTCCGTCGGTCCGCCTTCGCCCAGGTCGGCGGGTTCGACGAGCGCTACTTCATGTATATGGAAGACGTCGACCTCGGGGACCGGCTCGGCCGGGCCGGCTGGCTGAGCGTCTACGTGCCGTCGGCCGAGGTGTTGCACCACAAGGGCCACTCCACCGGGGACGACCCGGCGAGCCACCTGGCCGCGCATCACGAGAGCACCTACCTGTTCCTGGCCGACCGGCACGCGGGGTGGTGGCGGGCGCCGCTGCGCTGGGTGCTGCGGGGCTCGTTGGCGTTGCGGTCCCGCCTGATGGTGCGCGGCGCGCTGCGGGATCGGAGACGGAAACTGGCGGAAGGGCGGCGCGCAAATGGCTAACCCGCAAGTCGATGCGGTGATTCTGGTCGGCGGCAAGGGCACCCGGCTGCGGCCGCTGACGCTCTCGGCGCCCAAGCCGATGCTGCCCACCGCCGGTCTGCCGTTCCTGACCCACCTCCTGTCGAGGATCGCCGCAGCGGGCATCGAGCACGTCATCCTGAGCACCTCGTACCAGGCCGCGGTGTTCGAGGCGGAGTTCGGCGACGGATCCAAGCTGGGCCTGCAGATCGAATACGTCACCGAGGACAGCCCCCTGGGGACCGGCGGCGGCATCGCCAACGTCGCCGGCCACCTGCGCCACGACACCGTGCTGGTGTTCAACGGCGACGTGCTCTCGGGCTCGGACCTCAACCAGATCATCGACTTCCACCGGGCCCAGCAGTCCGACGTCACGCTGCACCTGGTGCGGGTGGGCGACCCCCGGGCCTTCGGCTGCGTCACCACCGACGAGAACGGCCGGGTCACCGCCTTCGTGGAGAAGACGCAGGACCCGCCGACCGACCAGATCAACGCGGGCACTTACGTGTTCGCCCGCGGCATCATCGACCGGATCCCGCGGGGCCGCGAGGTGTCGGTCGAACGCGAGGTGTTCCCGGCCCTGCTCAAGGACCCGGACGTCAAGGTCTGCGGCTACGTCGACGCCACCTACTGGCGGGACATGGGCACACCGGAGGACTTCGTGCGCGGCTCGGCGGACCTGGTGCGCGGCATCGCGCCGTCACCCGCGCTGCACGGCCACCGCGGCGAGCAGCTGGTGCACGACGGCGCGGCGGTGTCGCCGGGCGCGGTGCTGGTCGGCGGCACCGTCGTCGGGCGGGGCGCCGAGATCGGGCCCGGCGTGCGGCTGGACGGCGCGGTGATCTTCGACGGCGTCAAGGTCGAGGCCGGCAGCGTGATCGAGCGCTCGATCATCGGCTTCGGCGCG
The DNA here is from genome assembly GCF_001666785.1 of Mycobacterium sp. E3305. Taxonomy (NCBI): domain Bacteria; kingdom Bacillati; phylum Actinomycetota; class Actinomycetes; order Mycobacteriales; family Mycobacteriaceae; genus Mycobacterium; species Mycobacterium sp. E3305. The sequence continues at coordinate 19,553 of NZ_LZJA01000241.1, forward strand.
CGCATCGGCCCGCGGGCGCTGATCCGCGACGGCGTGATCGGCGACGGCGCCGACATCGGCGCGCGCTGCGAGCTGCTGCGCGGCGCCCGGGTCTGGCCCGGCGTTGCGATTCCCGACGGCGGGATCCGCTACTCGAGCGACGTCTAAGGCGCACGCCCTCTTCCGCCGAGCGTCACGCCAGCGTGGCGCCCGGCGCCGTCGGTCACGCTAGCGTGACCCGCGCGACCGGGTGGTGCCCCGAGCGCGCGCGACCAAATACGCCAGCGCGTGGTCGGTCCCGTCCGGCAGGGCGTCGGCCGGCCACCACCGCAGGTCATCCGACTCGTCGCTGATCGCGATTCGCGCGCCGGCCGGCGCGTGCGCCACGAACTGCAGATCCAGGTGGCGGGTGGGCACGCCCAGCGAGCAGGTGACCGGGTGGACGTGCACCGCGGCCAGCCGGGGTTCGATGCGCAGGCCGTCGACGCCGGACTCCTCGGTGGCCTCGCGCAGGGCGGCGGCGGCGATGTCGCGGTCGTCATCGTCGCAGTGGCCGCCCAGCTGCACCCAGCGGCCCAGCCGCGGATGCAACGTCAGCAGCACGCGGTCGCCGGTGTGGTCGACCACCAGCGCCGACGCCGTGACGTGGCCGGGCACGCACTCGCGGCGGCACGCGTCGGGACGGGCGAGCACGAAGGCAAGCACCGCGTGGCGCAACGAATCCTGCCCGGCGTCGGGCGCCTGCCAGTCGGACAGCAGCGCGATAGCCGACTCCCGGACGCTCACCGGGCGCCCCGCCGCTTCCGGCGATCCCGCAGCGAGGCCCATGCCGCGCGGCACCGCGCCACCACCTCGGGTTGCAGACCCAGGCGGTCGATCAGGACGTGGCGGTCGACGAGGTCCAGCGCCTTGTCGATCTCGTTGGCCTTCAACAGCAGGTCGACGTCGCCGGCCAGCCCCGGGCCGGCCAGCGCCGGTGGGGGAATGGGCAGCTGCTCGGCCTCGCGGGGTTCCAGCTCCAAGATCCCCCCGCCGTAACTGCGGCCGATGATCTCGGCGAAGGCGAACGTCACGCTGTTGTGGAAGGCGGTGGCCAGCGCGGCCGCCTCGACGCCGGGGGAGAGCCGGACCCGGTGCACGGTGTCGGTGCTCGTCGCGTCGGCGGCGTTGACGGTCAGCCGCGGCGCCAGGTGAATCTGTCGCAGCAGGAACAGATCCGGGACCCACGGCGACGGAGTGCTCCACCACGGCTTGCGGATCGAGCATTTGTAGCCCCGGTGCACGCCGGCGGACTCACCGGCCCGGATGTGTGCGATCAGCGCGGGGTCGTCCGGCTCGCGCGGCGCGTCGAGCAGCCAGGTCCGACGCCCGGCCGCGACATCGCCTGCCCGGCAGTCGGTGTCGTAGAACAGCCCGGATAGCTGCGCGCTGCGCGAGACGAGCGGCACGCAGTGGGGCAGCAGCGCGAGTTCGCGGGCCTGCGCGTCGGTGAACGTGAAGAAGCTGTTGCGGCCCGTGACGATGCCGACGTCCACGTCGGCGACCGAGCCGAGGCGGGTCATGGCCGCCGATCCCTTGAGCGTTCGCAGCGCCCGGATCGCGTCAGGGCGCAGAAAATATTTGGTCCACTTCTCGTTCTCGTGCAGCAGCGCGGGAGCCCAGTCGACGTCCAGGGCCGCGCGCGCGAGCGCGTCGGCGTCGGTGAGGTGCAGGGTGCGGATGCGGGCCGGCCCGGCGCCGGCGACCCCGCAGAACAGCACGACCTCCTGCAGGATGCCGTCGAACACCAAGCGCTCGAACGTCACCAGGGTGATGTCGCTGAACCGGCTCAGCAGGAACTCGCGCAGCTGCGCGGCGTAGGTGACCTGAAGCAATTCGGCCGGCAGCACCAGTCCCACCCGGCCGCCGTCGCGCACCAAGATCGAGCTCGCCACCACGAAGGGGACCCAGGCGTTGGTCAGGCGGCTGGGCCGCAGGCCCGCGCGCCTCATCAGTTCCAGCGCGGGCTCGCGCTGCTCGGCCGCCCAGTTGCCGAACCGGATGTAGGGCGGGTTCCCGGCGACGCCGTCCCAGGCGCCGGGTTCGGTGGTGGCGAGCCAGCCGAACAGGTTCGCGGCGTCTACGGGCGCGAATTGCCTTGCCTTGGCCGCCTCCTCGCCGACGAGTTCGACGCCGCGGGGCCGTCCGCCGAGGGCGGCCAGCTCGCGCAGGATGGCACCGTCGCCGCAGGAGGGTTCGACGATGCGCGGTCCGGCTTCGCGAACCCAGCCGGCCAGGAACCGGGCCACGGGCGCGGGCGTGTAGTAGCCGCCGCGGGCCTTGTCGGCGGACGCCGCCGCCTTGCCCGCGAATCTCATGGGGCCAGTATCACTTGCGGATCAACAAATCCCCGGCGTCCGCGGCGTCGCGCGGGCCGGCGGGTTCCTCGGGGTAACCGATCGCGATGGCGCCCAACGGCTCCCAATCGGCGGGCAATTCGAGTTCGGCGCGCACCAGGTCGGGGGCGAAGATGGTCGAGCCGATCCAGCAGCTGCCCACCCCCCGCACGGCCAGGGCGACGAGCAGGGCCTGCACGGCCGCCCCGACGGCGACGGTGAACATGGTGTGCTCGGCCTCGGTGCGGGCGGCGTCGGGGTACGTGTGCGCGCCGTCGAGAGCCAGCATCGGGATGACGACCTCGGGTGCGTCGTAGAGGATCTGGCCCCGCGCCACCCGGCGTTCCACCGAGTCGGCGGGCCGGCCGTCGCCGGCGAGGTCGGAGCGCCACTTGTCCTTCATCCGGTCCAGCAGCCGCAGCCGGACGTCGGGAGTCCGCAACCAGACGAACCGGACCGGGCGGGTGTGGTGCGGGGCCGGGGCGGTGAGGGCTTCGGCGACGGCGTCTTCGATCAGCCCGGGCGCGACGGGCTCGGCGCTGAACCGGCGCACGGACCGGCGCAGCAGCTGGGCCTGCCGGCGCCCCATGTCGAGGGCCTCGGCGGTGCCGAGCCAGAACAGGTCCTCCTCGCCGGGCCGCAACAGCTGCCGGGCCGTCGAGCCGTCGTCGGCCACCGTGAGGCCGCGCACCACGGCGACCGGCATGGCGGTCAGCTTGCCCTTCACCAGATCGGCCGCGGCCGCGACCTCGTCGGCGACCGCGATCTCGGTGACCACCAGCTCGTTGCCGTGCCGGTCGACGGCCCCCGAATACCCGTGCAGCACAGCCAGACCCGACGAGCCCACCGCGGCGTCGATCTGGCCGTTGCGCCAGGCGCGGCCCATCGTGTCGGTGATGACCACCGCCACGTCGACGCCCAGCCGCTCGCGCAGCCCGGCCCGCAGCGCCGCGGCGCTGGCGTCGGGGTCGACCGGCAGCAGCGCGAGTTCGTCGCGGCCCACGTTGGATCCGTCCACGCCCGCGGCGGCCTGGATCAGGCCGATGCGGTTCTCGGTGATCAGGGTGCGGCCCTTGCGCGCCAGCACCCGCACGGCCTCGTCGTCGACGAGCTTGCGCCGCAGTTCGTCGCGCTGCTCGGCGTCCTGCGGGGCCGGCACCAGCCGGCCCTCGCACTTGGACACCACCTTGCTGGTCACCACGACGACGTCGCGGTCGCGCAGCCAGGGCGCGGCCGAGGCCAGCGCCGCGCTCAGGTCGTCGCCGGGCCGGAACTCGGGAAGCCCGGTCACGGGCAGGATCTCGATCGCCGCGGCGGCGCCGTGTTCGGTCATGGGGTGACGCCCGCGAGCTCGAGACCGGCCCGCACCATCTCGGCCGTCGCCTTGGGGTCGGTCATCAACAGCGGCACGGCGGTCACCGCGACGCCGTCGACGTCGGCGTGATCGCCCTCGTGCACCAGCCAGCAGTCCAGTATCCCGGTGCCGCCGCGCGCCCCGTAGTGCCGGCCGACCGCCTCCGCGGTGGATTCCACCCCGATCACCGACAGGCACGCATCGGCCATGCCGCGCAAGGGTTTTCCACGGATGATCGGGGAGTAGCCGACGACCGGGGCGGTCGCCGAGCGCAACGCCGCGCGAATCCCGGGGACCGCAAGGATGGCGCCGACGCTGACCACCGGGTTCGACGGCGCCAGCAGGATGGCGTCGGCGTCGGCGATGGCCGCCACCGCTTCACTTGTGGCGGTGGCCTTTTCGGCGCCGACGAAGGCGAAGCTGTGCGTGGGCACCTCGGCCCGGTAGCGCACCCACCACTCCTGGAAGTGGATCGCGCGGCGGGTGCCGTCGTCGGGATCGGTGATCACCACGTGCGTCTCGCAGCGGTCGTCGCTCGCCGGCAGCAATCGAGCACCGGGTTGCCAGCGGTCGCACAGCGCGGTGGTGATCTGTGACAGCGGGTAGCCGGCGTTGAGCATCTGGGTGCGCACCAGGTGGGTGGCGATATCCCGGTCGCCGAGCCCGAACCAGTCCGGCTGCACGCCGTAGCGCGCCAATTCCTCTTTGGCGTGCCAGGTTTCGTCGCGGTGACCCCACCCGCGCTCCGGGTCTACCCCTCCACCTAAGGTGTACATGCAGGTGTCCAAATCCGGGCAGACCCGCAGTCCATGAATCCAAGCGTCGTCGCCGATGTTGACGATTGCGTTAAGTTCGTGGTTGCCGGTTCCCGCTTCTGGGTGCTGTTGCGTTCCGAACTGACCGAGCCCGAGCAGCTGTTGAATCCCCAGCAGGAATCGGGCGCCGCCAACCCCACCGACCAGAACGGTGACCTTCACGTGGACGACAGTACTGCCCGGCGACCTTGCGGTGGCGGGGCCGTTACGCGGCCCTTAAGCGTAGTCGTGGTCGGTGTGATCGACACGCCGAATGCGCAAAACAACGGAAACGCCGTAATTCGGTCACGAGATGGTATGGAAATGCGCCGTAATGCTTGACCCGGCTGGTCAACCCGTGTCTAATCACAACAGTGTCATTTCCCGGTTGGCCGGCCGGTTCCGGTGTCGCAGACCGAGATTCGATCACTTGTTCGAATTGTCTGTACACATCAGAAATAGTGGGAACCACTCACTCTCTCAATCAAACTGAGGAGGCGGACGACCGTATGTCTTACGAACATCTTCGAGGAGTCATGGCGAGCACGCCGCACACCCCCATCGTCTCGGCGCCGGTCCGACCGGCCCGGCCGCACTTGACCGTGGTTCCTGATGCGCCAGTCGCATTCGAACCCGAGCCGATGCCGGCCCCCGTCGCGGACCAGTGGCAGGACCGGGCGTTGTGCGCCCAAACCGATCCCGAGGCGTTCTTCCCGGAGAAGGGCGGCTCCACCCGCGAGGCCAAGAAGATCTGCCTGGGGTGCGAGGTACGCCACGAGTGCCTGGAGTACGCCCTGGAGCACGACGAGCGCTTCGGCATTTGGGGCGGGCTCTCCGAGCGCGAGCGCCGCCGCCTCAAGCGCGGCATCATCTGACGCCGCGCCGCAACATCATTCGTCGTCGATCGTCGGGTCGATGATCGACGGCTCCACGTCGAGGTAGATGGCCACCTGGGCCACCAATATTTCGTGCAACAAATCACCGAGCTCGACGGTGTCCTTGGCCCGTCGCTCAATCGGCTTGCGGAACAGAACGATTCGCGCCCGCGTGGCGTTGCCGCGGACGTCGACACCGGCCGGGATCAATCGCGCCAGCGGGATCGGCCCGTCGGCGATGACCTCCGGCGGCCACTGCACGCTGTCGGGATCCTTGGCCGCGATGCGGGGAATCTCGTCGACCGCCACGTCGAGATCGGCGAGGCGCGCCTGCCAATTCCGCTCGATGGGTTCGTAGGCCTCCAGCACCGCCATGTCGAATCGCTCGGCCCGGCTGCGCCACCCGGGCACCGTCGGCGGCAGCAGCGGGCCGCGCACATCGCGGCCCCGGCGGGAGGACCGGTGGGAAGCGAATCGGCCCTGGGGCCGATCCCTCCGCGGGAAGCTGCGCGAATCGCCCACGCGCCGATGGTAACGGTTGAACATCGGGGGCCCGCCGGTTGCGCGTGTCCGGCGCTTCACCGGCGTTTGCGCACGATAGCCTTTCGCTCGTGAACGTTCCCCGTCGCTGTTGCCGGCCCGGGTGTCCGCACTACGCCGTGGCGACCTTGACGTTCGTCTACTCGGACTCGACGGCAGTGGTGGGGCCACTCGCGACCGCGCGGGAGCCGCATTCGTGGGACCTGTGCGTCGGCCATGCCGGCCGGATCACCGCACCCCGCGGATGGGATCTCGTGCGCCACGCCGGTCCCCTGCATGCTGAGCCCACGCACCCCGACGAGGACGACCTGGTCGCCCTCGCCGACGCGGTGCGCGAAGGCGGCCAGGTCGAGCGCGCCGTGCCCTATGGCGGCACCGGCACGCCCCTGAACGGCTTCGCGGACCCGCACATTCATCACGGCGGGGCCACCGCGCCAAGCAGCAGTGTGCTGGCGCCACCCGAGCATCGGTCGGGCCGGCGCCGCGGACACCTGCGGGTGTTGCCCGACCCCAAGGACTAGCCGTTCGGGTGTGGCGCGCGGCCCCCGCGCACCGCTGCGGCCCGTGTTTCCCTGGGGCCGATAGGCTGACGGCCAAGAGGCGAAGGAACGCGAACCCTTTCAAGGCGTCAGGAGGCCCCCGCATGTCTCGGCTCGCCGCGACCGTGCACCGCGTCGTCAAGGCTTACGACGTGCGGGGGTTGGTCGGCGAAGAACTCGACGGGCCGCTGGTCACCACGTTGGGCGCGGCGTTCGCCAAGCTGATGCGCGACGAGGGCGCTCGGCAGGTGGTGATCGGTTACGACATGCGGGACAGTTCGCCCACGCTGGCCGCGGCCTTCGCTTCCGGTGTGACGGGCCAGGGCCTGGACGTGGTCCGCATCGGTCTCGCCTCCACGGATCAGCTCTACTTCGCCTCCGGGTTGCTGGACTGCCCGGGCGCGATGTTCACCGCGAGCCACAACCCGGCGGCCTACAACGGCATCAAGTTGTGCCGGGCGGCCGCGAAGCCGGTCGGCGCCGACAGCGGCCTGCGCACCGTCAGCGAGTCCGTGATCGCCGGGGTCGAGCGCTATGACGGACAGCCCGGAACCGTGAGCGACCGCGACGTGCTGGACGACTACGGGAAGTTTCTGCGCTCGCTGGTCAGCACCTCGGGGCTGCGCCCCCTGCGGGTGGCGGTGGACGCGGGCAACGGCATGGCCGGCCTCACCGCGCCCGCGGTGCTCGGGGCGATCGACTCGATCACGTTGCTGCCGTTGTACTTCGAGCTCGACGGCTCGTTCCCCAATCACGAGGCCAACCCGCTCGACCCGGCCAACCTGGTGGACCTGCAGGCCTACGTCCGCGAGACGGGCGCCGATATCGGTTTGGCCTTCGACGGGGACGCCGACCGCTGCTTCGTCGTCGACGAACGCGGCCGGCCGGTGTCGCCCTCGACCGTGACCAGCCTGGTGGCCGCGCGCGAGTTGAGCCGGGAGATCGGCGCCACCATCATCCACAACGTGATCACGTCCCGGGCGGTGCCGGAGTTGGTCACCGAGCGCGGCGGCACACCGCTGCGCTCACGCGTCGGGCACTCCTATATCAAGGCGATGATGGCCGACACCGGCGCCATCTTCGGCGGCGAGCATTCGGCGCACTATTACTTCCGCGACTTCTGGGGCGCGGACTCCGGGATGCTGGCGGCGCTGTACGTGCTGGCGGCCCTGGGCGAGCAGGACCGGCCGCTGTCGGAGCTGACCGCCGACTACCAGCGCTACGAGTCGTCAGGCGAGATCAACTTCACCGTGGCGGACGCCGCGCTGTGCACCGAGGCGGTGCTGAAGTCCTTCGGCAGCCGCATCCACGCGATCGACCACGTGGACGGCGTGACGGTCGACCTCGGCGACGGCAGCTGGTTCAACCTGCGCAGCTCCAACACCGAGCCGTTGCTGCGGCTCAACGTCGAGGCGCGCAGCACCGACGACGTAGACGCGGTGGTCGCGCAGATCAGCGCTCAGATCCAGGCGCAGTCGGCGCCCGCCGGGGCCGCGCCGTGAACACCGTCCGGGCGATCGATCTCGAAGACACCGAGGGCCTGCTCGCCGCCGACCGGGACGGCCTGCTGCGCTCCGCGTCGTCGGCGGGCGCGCAGGTGCGCGCGATCGCCGCGGCCGTCGACGAGGGTGCCCTGGATCCGCTGCGGGCCGACGACCGGCCGCGCAGCCTGATCTGGGTCGCCGGCCGCGGGACCGCCGACAACGCCGGCGCGATGGTCGCGGCGACGGTGGCCGGAGCGGCCTCCGAGCCGATCACGCTGACCGCCGAGGTACCGCCGTGGATCGGCCCGCTCGACGTGCTGATCGTCGCGGGCGACGATCCCGGCGATCCGGCGCTGGTCACCGCGGCCGCCACCGGGGTGCGCCGCGGGGCGCGGGTCGTCGTCGTCGCGCCGTACGAGGGTCCGCTGCGGGACGCCACCGCTGGCCGCGCGGCGGTGCTGGCGCCGCGGCTTCCGATCCCCGACGAGTTCGGGTTGTGCCGCTACCTGGCCGCCGCCCTGGCGGTGGTGCAGGCGGTCGACCAGCGACCCAGCGTCGACCTGCGGGCGCTGGCCGACGAGCTGGACGCCGAGGCGCTGCGCAACAGTGCGGCCCGCGAGCTGTTCACCAACCCGGCCAAGACGATTGCCGCGCGCATCGCCGATCGGCAGGTGGCGCTGGCCGGCGACTGCGCCGCGACGCTCGCGCTGGCCCGGCACGGCAGTTCCGTCCTGCTGCGGATCGCGCACCAGGTGGTTGCCGCGACCGGGCTGTCGGATGCCGTCGTCGCGCTGCGGGCCGGGGTCTCCGGCGGCTTCGCCGATCCCGCCGACGCGCTCTTCCACGACGAACAGATCGACGGGCCGCTGCCGCGGCGGCTGCTGGTGCTGGCCCTCACGTTGTCCGCCGAGCAGACCATCGTGGCGGCCCGGACCGCCGGGCTCGACGACGTGTACCTGCTCGCCGCCGAGGACGTGCCCGACGGTCCCGGCGGCTCTGCCGGGTCGACGGTCGCGCCCGCGTTGGGCGGCGCCATCAGCGCCGAGCAGCAACTGGCAGTATTGGCCGTTCGACTGGAGATGGCCGCGGTTTACGCGCGCCTGGCGCGGGGATAGATAACACAGTGGAACTGCTTCGCGGGGCCTTACGCACGTACGCCTGGGGATCGCGTACCGCCATCGCCGAATTCACCGGGCGGACGGTCCCGGCTGCCCATCCGGAGGCCGAACTCTGGTTCGGGGCGCATCCGGGCGACCCGGCCTGGCTGGAAACGGACGCCGGCGAGATCTCGTTGCTCGACGCGCTGGTCGCCGACCCGGAAGGCCAGCTGGGCCCCGGGGCCCGCGCCCGGTTCGGCGACGTGCTGCCGTTCCTGGTCAAGGTGCTCGCGGCCGACGAGCCGCTGTCGCTGCAGGCCCATCCGAGCGCGGCGCAGGCGGCCGAGGGTTACCTGCGGGAGGAGCGGCTGGGCATTCCGCTGAACTCGCCGGTCCGCAACTATCGCGACACCTCGCACAAGCCCGAATTGCTGGTGGCGCTGCAGCCATTCGAGGCGCTCGCCGGATTCCGGCAGGCCTCCCGCACGGTCGAGTTGCTGCGGGCGCTGTCCGTCTCCGACCTCGACCCCTTCATCGACCTGCTCAACGACCAGTCCGACGCCGATGGCCTGCGCGCGCTGTTCACCACCTGGATCACCGCGCCGCAGCCTGACATCGACGTGCTGGTGCCCGCGGTGCTGGACGGCGCCATCCAGTACATCAGCTCCGGGGCAACGGAATTCGCCGGCGAGGTCAAGACGGTGCTGGAGCTCGGGGAACGCTACCCCGGCGACGCCGGGGTGCTGGCCGCGCTGTTGCTGAACCGCATCACGCTGGCCCCGGGCGAGGCGATCTTCGTGTCGGCCGGCAGCCTGCACACCTACCTGCGCGGTTTCGCCCTGGAGGTGATGGCCAACTCCGACAACGTGTTACGCGGCGGCCTGACCCCCAAGCACGTCGACGTCCCCGAACTGCTACGGGTGCTCGACTTCACCCCGACCACCGAGGAACAGGTGCGCCCCCACGTGCGCCGCGAGGGCTTCGGCCTGATCTACGAGACTCCGGCCGAGGAATTCGCGGTCGCGCTGCTGGAGCTCGACGGCGACTACCTGGGCCACGAGGTCGACGCCTCGTGCAGCCACGAGGGTCCGCAGATCCTGCTGTGCACCGAGGGGTGCACGACGGTGCACGGCAAGTCCGGGTCGCTGACGCTGCAGCGGGGGATGGCCGCCTGGGTGGCGGCCGACGACGCCCCGATCCGGCTGGTCGCGCGCGAGCCCACCAAGCTGTTCAGGGCGACCGTAGGGCTGTAGGGGTGCGCCGGCGATCGCCACGGGCGGCCTGACGGCGTTCGCCCAGCCACAGCCGCAGATTGTGGGCGATCGTGCGGCCGACGATGCGCGGCGGCGGGACCATGTAGAGGCTGTCGAGCAGCGAGAACCGGCGCAAAAACCATTCGGCCAGAACGGGATCGGTCTCGGCGGCCCCGAGGAACTGGTCGAACAGCGCGCCCGAGGGCCGCCACCACCAGGGAATGGGCCCCTTGGTCTCGGCGTGGTGGAAGGTGACGTCGCCGATGGCGTTCATCGTCCACACCGGGAAGGTCGACTTGGCGGTGGCCCGACTGAGTTCGGCGGCCAGCTGGTCGTCGGGCAGTTTCAGCGCGCGACGCAGATGGCCGGCCTGCAGCGAGGTCATCGTCATGCCCTGCCCGAAGGTGGGGTTGAAGCTGGCCACGGCGTCGCCGAGGGGGATGATGCCGGCGGGGAAGCGGTCCAGCTTGTCGTAGCGGCGCCACTTGCTGGCCGGAAAGGCGTGGAACGCCGGCTCGCCGATGGGATCGGCCTGCTTCAGCGCCGCGTTGACGTGGGGCGGGACCAGCTCCTCGGCCAGTTCCAGCATCTCCGGAAACGTCTGCGGCGGCTTGACGTTCGCCACCCCGAACGTCGTCAGCACCCAGGTGCCGTCCTCGTAGCAGAGCATGCCGAGCCCCAGCGACTTGTCGTGCGACGCGCCGGCGACCACTACCTTCTCCGCTATCAAGCCGTCCGGGATGCGAAATTGCTGGGTCGCGTAGTAGATGCCGATGTCGAGGAGGTCTTCCCGCGGGCGCTCGTAGCCCCACTGCGTCAGCCACGTCGGCAGCCGGGTGCCCCTGCCTGCCGCGTCGACGACGAGGTCGGCCGCGACGAATTCCGGATCCTCGCCGTCGACGGGATCCAGCAGCACCCCGGTCACCCGCTGGCGCGCCGGGTCGAACCGCGGTTCGGCCACCGAGCGCCGCACCATCGTGACGTTGTCCGTGTTGCGGACGCGTTTGCGCAGCTGCCACTCCAGGTGCGGCCGGCTGGGCACGTACGCGGTGAATTCGTCACGCAGTGTGTGTCCGGTGCCGAGCACGTGGCCCGCGGCGCCGAGATGAATGCAGTCGGGCCGGTTCTCCAGCATGGGCACGCCCGCGGCCACCATGTCTTCCAGCAGCCCGGGGAAAAGGCTCTCGAACTCCATTGCGCCGCGGGCCATCAGCATGTGCAGGTGCCGGTCCTGCGGAACGGTCGCCCGGCTCGACGGTGTGCTCGGCAACTCGTCGCGCTCGTAGACCGTGACCCGGGAGAACGCATCCGAGAGCACCTGCGCGGCGCACAGCCCGGCGATGCTGCCGCCGATGACCACCGCATGGTCCCTGGTGTTTGCTTTGGTGTCCGCCATCTCGGCAGAGTACCCAGTACTGTGACGGACCAATGGGTCCCCTTCGTAGAGGGAAAGGGCGACGGATGGCCAACCGATGGCGCATGAAGTCGGTCGAACAATCGATCGCCGACACCGACGAGCCAGACACCCGGTTACGCAAGGAATTGACCTGGTTGGACCTGGTCGTCTTCGGGGTCGCCGTGGTGATCGGCGCCGGTATCTTCACCGTCACCGCGTCGACGACCGGTGACATCACCGGCCCGGCGATCTGGATCTCGTTCGTGATCGCGGCGGTCACCTGCGCGCTGGCGGCGCTGTGCTACGCCGAGTTCGCCTCCACGCTGCCGGTCGCCGGCAGCGCCTACACCTTCTCCTACGCCACCTTCGGGGAGTTCCTCGCCTGGATCATCGGCTGGAACCTGCTGCTCGAGTTGGCGATCGGCGCCGCGGTCGTGGCCAAGGGCTGGTCGAGCTACCTGGGCAACGTGTTCGGGTTTGCCGGCGGCACTACGCAGCTCGGTTCGGTCAGCCTGGACTGGGGCGCGCTGCTGATCGTCACCGGGGTTGCCGTGCTGATCGCCCTGGGCACCAAGCTGTCGTCGCGGTTCTCCGCGGTGATCACCGGCATCAAGGTGTCGGTGGTGCTGCTGGTCGTCGTCGTCGGCGCCTTCTACATCAAGGGCTCCAACTATTCGCCGTTCATCCCCAAGCCGGAGGCGGGGCACGAGGCGTCGGGCGTCAACCAGTCGGTGCTGTCGCTGATGACCGGGGCGCACAGCAGCCACTACGGCTGGTACGGGGTGTTGGCGGGAGCGTCGATCGTGTTCTTCGCGTTCATCGGGTTCGACATCGTCGCGACCATGGCTGAGGAGACCAAGCGGCCCCAGCGCGACGTTCCGCGGGGCATCCTGGCGTCGCTGGCGATCGTGACCGTGCTCTACGTGGCGGTCTCGGTGGTGCTGTCCGGGATGGTCTCCTACACCCAGCTCAAGACGATGCCCGGCCACAAGCCGGCCAACCTCGCCACGGCGTTCACCGCGAACGGCATCCATTGGGCCAGCAAGATCATCGCGATCGGGGCGCTGGCCGGATTGACCACCGTGGTGATGGTGCTGATGCTCGGCCAATGCCGCGTGCTGTTCGCGATGGCGCGCGACGGCTTGCTGCCGCGCCAGTTGGCGAAGACCGGCTCCCACGGCACCCCGGTCCGGATCACCGTGCTCGTCGCGGTGGTGGTGGCCGCGACGGCCTCGGTGTTCCCGATCGCCAAGCTCGAGGAGATGGTCAACGTCGGCACGCTGTTCGCGTTCGTCCTGGTCTCGGCCGGCGTGATGGTGTTGCGCCGCACCCGCCCGGACCTGGAGCGGGGCTTCCGCGCCCCGTGGGTGCCGGTCCTGCCGATCGCGTCGATCGCCGCGTGCGTCTGGCTGATGGTCAACCTGACTGCGCTGACCTGGGTGCGGTTCGGCGTCTGGCTGGCGGTCGGCACCGCGATCTATGTCGGCTACGGCTATCGGCACTCCGTGCAGGGCCGCCGCGAGGCGGAGGGCGTCGCACCGCCCGCCCGGGCCGAGCCCGACGCCGTGCCCTAGCGAATCCGTTTACAAAAGTACCTCTTGTGTCTAGACACGAGACGCTGATGGCGATATTGTCAATCTCCAACGTGGTGTGACTCACAAGGAGGTTTGGCATATGACCACACTCGAACAGCAGGCAGACGCCGAGGCGGTGGAGCCGCCCGTCTGGCGGGACAAGAAGCGACGCCTCTGGCTGATGGGACTGATCGCCCCGACGGCGCTCTTCGTGATGCTGCCGATCGTCTGGGGGCTCAACCAGCTCGGCTGGCACGCCGCCGCGCAGGCGCCGCTGTGGATCGGGCCGATCCTCGTCTACGTGCTGCTGCCGATCCTCGACCTGCGCTTCGGGCCCGACGGGCAGAACCCGCCCGACGAGGTGATGGAGCAGCTGGAGAACGACAAGTACTACCGCTACTGCACCTACATCTTCATCCCGTTCCAGTACCTCAGCGTGGTCTTCGGCGCGTACCTGTTCACCGCCTCCAACCTGAGCTGGCTGGGCTATGACGGCGCGCTGGGCTGGGCGGGCAAGCTGGGCGTGGCGCTGTCGGTCGGCGTCCTCGGCGGCGTCGGCATCAACACCGCCCACGAAATGGGCCACAAGAAGGACTCGCTGGAGCGGTGGCTGTCCAAGATCACCCTGGCGCAGACCTGCTACGGCCACTTCTACATCGAGCACAACCGCGGCCACCACGTGCGGGTGTCCACGCCCGAGGACCCCGCGTCGGCCCGTTTCGGGGAGACCTTCTGGGAGTTCCTGCCGCGCAGCGTGTTCGGCAGCCTGCGCTCGTCGCTGCGGCTGGAGGCCCAGCGCCTGCGCCGCCTGGACAAGAACCCGTGGAACCCCGCGACGTACCTGTCCAACGACGTGCTCAACGCGTGGCTGCTGTCGATCGTGTTGTGGGGCGTGCTGATCGCGGTCTTCGGCCCGGCGCTCATCCCGTTCGTCATCATCCAGGCCGTCTTCGGCTTCAGCCTGCTCGAGGCGGTCAACTACCTGGAGCATTACGGGCTGCTGCGGCAGAAGAACGCTAGCGGTCGCTACGAGCGGTGCGCACCGGTGCACAGCTGGAACTCCGACCACGTCGTCACCAACTTGTTCCTGTACCACCTGCAGCGGCACAGCGATCACCACGCCAACCCGACGCGGCGTTACCAGACGCTGCGCAGCATGGCGGGCGCGCCCAACCTGCCCAGCGGGTACGCGTCGATGATCTCGCTGACCTACGTCCCGCCGCTGTGGCGCAAGGTGATGGACCACCGGGTGCTCGAACACTACGACGGCGACATCACCAAGGTGAACATCCACCCGCGGGTGCGTAAGCGGGTGCTGGCCCGCTACGGGGTGAGGGCATGAGCGCCTACCGCTGCCCGGGCTGCGACTACATCTACGACGAGGCGAAAGGCGCTCCGCGGGAAAGCCTTCCCGCGGGCACGCCCTTCGCCGAGATTCCCGACGACTGGTGCTGCCCCGACTGTTCGGTGCGCGAAAAGATCGATTTCCAGGAGACAGGAGCCATCCGATGACCGATTACAAGCTCTTCATCTGCGTGCAGTGCGGATTCGAATACGACGAGGCCAAGGGCTGGCCGGAGGACGGCATCGCGCCCGGGACCCGCTGGGACGACATCCCCGAAGACTGGAGCTGCCCGGACTGCGGCGCGGCGAAATCCGACTTCGAGATGGTCGAGATAGCCCGGGCGTGATCGGCACCAACGGCATGGCCGAAGCGGCTATTGTCGCGCCTGTGAAGCGGATGCCCTACCCCGAGGCGTCGCGCGCCCTGCTGCGCGACTCGGTGCTGGACGCGATGCGCGAGCTGTTGCTGACCCGCGACTGGTCCGCCATCACGCTCTCGGACGTGGCCCGCGCCGCGGGCATCAGCCGGCAGACCATCTACAACGAGTTCGGGTCGCGGCAGGGTCTGGCGCAGGGTTACGCCCTGCGCCTGGCCGACCGGCTGGTCGACGCCGTCCATACCGCCATCGTCGCCAACGTCGGCAAGATCTACGAGGCGTTCCTGCAGGGCTTTCGGGCCTTCTTCGCGGAGTCGGCGGCGGACCCGCTGGTGATCTCGCTGCTGACCGGGGTCGCCAAGCCGGACCTGCTGCAGATCATCACCACCGACAGCGGGCCCATCATCACCCGGGCGTCGGAACGGCTGAGCACGGCGTTCACCCAGAGCTGGGTGGCCACCAGCGACGAGGATGCCGGCGTGCTGGCGCGGGCCATCGTGCGGCTGGCGATGAGCTACGTCTCGATGCCGCCCGAGGCCGACCATGACGTGGCGGCGGACCTCGCGCGGCTGATGACGCCGTTCGCCGAGCGTCACGGCGTCGTCAACGTCCCCTGACGACGGCCGGCGCCTGGGCCGCCGACTACAGTGGCGCAAGAGCGTATACCTAAGCTAAGTAATCCTCTTTCGAACCAAGCCGCAGAAGGAATGGAACTTTAATGACGACGACTGAAAGTTCGCTGACCGCCGACGTCCGCAACGGCATCGACTTCAAGGTCGCCGACCTGTCGCTCGCGGACTACGGTCGCCGGGACATCGAGCTCTCCGAGCAGGAGATGCCAGGTCTGATGTCGCTGCGCCGCGAATACGCCGACGTGCAGCCGCTCAAGGGGGCGCGGATCTCGGGCTCGCTGCACATGACGGTGCAGACCGCGGTCCTCATCGAGACCCTCGTTTCGCTGGGCGCGCAGGTCCGCTGGGCGTCGTGCAACATCTTCTCCACCCAGGACCACGCCGCCGCCGCGGTGGTCGTCGGGCCGTACGGCACGCCCGAGGAGCCCAAGGGTGTTCCGGTGTTCGCCTGGAAGGGCGAGACGCTGGAGGAGTACTGGTGGGCCGCCGAGCAGATGCTGACCTGGCCCGACGAGCCGGCCAATATGATCCTCGACGACGGCGGTGACGCCACCATGCTGGTGCTGCGCGGCGCGCAATACGAGAAGGCCGGCGTGGTGCCGCCCGCCGAAGAGGACGACCCCACCGAATGGAAGGTCTTCCTGGAGCTGCTGCGCAACCGCTTCGAGACCGACAAGGACAAGTGGACCAAGATCTCCGAGTCGGTCAAGGGTGTCACCGAGGAGACCACCACCGGCGTGCTGCGCCTGTACCAGTTCGCCGCGGCCGGTGACCTGGCGTTCCCGGCGATCAATGTCAACGACTCGGTGACCAAGTCCAAGTTCGACAACAAGTACGGCTGCCGGCACTCGCTGATCGACGGGATCAACCGCGGCACCGACGTGCTGATCGGCGGCAAGAAGGTGCTGGTCTGCGGCTACGGCGACGTCGGCAAGGGCTGCGCCGACTCGGTCAAGGGTCAGGGCGCGCGCGTCGTCGTCACGGAGATCGACCCGATCAACGCGCTGCAGGCCCTGATGGAGGGCTACGACGTCGAGACGGTCGAGGACGCGATCGGGACGGCGGACATCGTCATCACCGCCACCGGCAACAAGGACATCATCACCCTCGAGCACATGAAGGCGATGAAGGACTACGCCGTCCTCGGCAACATCGGGCACTTCGACAACGAGATCCAGGTCGCCCAGCTGGAGCGCTCCGGCGCGACCAAGACCAACATCCGGCCGCAGGTCGATGTGTGGACGTTCCCCGACAGCGGCAAGTCGATCATCCTGCTCTCCGAGGGCCGGCTGCTGAACCTGGGCAACGCCACCGGCCACCCGTCGTTCGTGATGAGCAACAGCTTCTCCAACCAGGTGATCGCGCAGATCGAGCTGTGGACCAAGAACGACGAGTACGACAACGAGGTGTACCGGCTGCCCAAGCACCTCGACGAGAAGGTGGCCCGCATCCACGTGGAGGCGCTCGGCGGAAAGCTGACCAAGCTGACCAAGGAGCAGGCCGAGTACATCGGCGTCGACGTCGACGGTCCCTACAAGGCCGACCACTACCGCTACTGAGTCATTGCTGGCCCGCCGAGCGTCGCGCCAGCGCGGCATTCGGCGTCGCGCTTAGGCTGGCGCCGTGCTGATCGCGATCGAAGGGGTTGACGGCGCAGGCAAGCGGACGCTGTCCGACGGCTTGCGCAGGGCTTTCGAGGCGACCGGGAAGTCGGTGGCGATCATGGCCTTCCCCCGCTACGGGAAATCGGTGACCGCCGACGTCGCGGCCGAGGCCCTGCACGGCGACCACGGGGACCTGTCGTCGTCGGTCTACGGGATGGCGATGCTGTTCGCGCTCGACCGGGCGGGCGCCGTCGACGACATCGAGGCGCTGCGCCGCGACCACGACGTCGTCATCCTGGATCGCTACGTCGCCTCGAACGCGGCCTACAGCGCCGCGCGCCTGCACCAGGACGCGGGCGGGCCGGCGGTCGAGTGGGTGCGGCGGCTGGAATATGAGCGGCTGGGCCTGCCGTCGCCCGACTGGCAGTTGCTGCTCGGAGTGCCGGTCGAGCTCGCCGCGCGGCGCGCCCGGCACCGGGCCGAGCACGAGCCGGGGCGGGCCCGGGACAGCTACGAACGCGACGACGGCCTCCAGCGGCGCACCGGCGCCGTCTACGCCGGACTCGCCGAAGCGGACTGGGGCGGCCGGTGGCTGGTGGTCGACGCGGACGTCGATCCTGGCCGGTTGGCCGTCTCTTTGGACGCCGGTTAGCACAATTTGGTCTCGATTCGCCCTTATCGGGGAAGAAACACCCGTGTGGTGTCCGAGTTTTGTCCCGATCTGGTGACACCATGGACTCCATGAGGCAAAGGATTCTCGTCGTCGATGACGACGCTTCGCTGGCCGAGATGCTCACCATCGTGTTGCGTGGGGAGGGTTTCGACACCGCGGTCATCGGTGACGGCACCCAGGCCCTGACTGCGGTGCGCGAACTGCGCCCCGATCTGGTGTTGTTGGACCTGATGCTGCCGGGCATGAATGGCATCGACGTCTGTCGCGTGCTGCGCGCCGATTCGGGCGTCCCGATCGTGATGCTCACGGCCAAGACCGACACCGTGGACGTGGTCCTCGGCCTCGAGTCGGGTGCCGACGACTACATCATGAAGCCGTTCAAGCCCAAGGAGCTGGTGGCCCGGGTGCGGGCGCGGCTGCGGCGCAACGACGACGAGCCGGCCGAGATGCTGTCCATCGCCGACGTGGAGATCGACGTGCCGGCCCACAAGGTGACGCGCAACGGCGAGCAGATCTCCCTGACGCCGCTCGAGTTCGACCTGCTGGTCGCGTTGGCGCGCAAACCGCGGCAGGTGTTTACTCGTGATGTGCTGCTCGAACAGGTGTGGGGCTACCGGCACCCGGCGGACACCCGCCTGGTGAACGTGCATGTCCAGCGTCTGCGGGCCAAGGTTGAGAAGGACCCGGAGAACCCGACCGTGGTGCTGACCGTTCGAGGAGTGGGATACAAGGCCGGACCTCCGTGATCCGGGAGCGTCCTTGATTTGGCGCTCGCCGCGACGGACTAGGAGCCGCTGGGGGCGTTCGGGTCCCATGACCCGCGGCATGGGTGCGGTGAGTCGCGCCGTTGCCGTCGCGTGGCGCCGGTCGTTGCAGCTGCGCGTCGTCGCGCTGACGCTCGGAATGTCACTGGCGGTGATTCTCGCGCTCGGCTTCGTGCTGACTTCTCAGGTCACCAATCGGGTGCTCGACGTCAAGGTCAAGGCGGGCATCGAACAGATCGAGCGGGCGCGCACCACCGTCGGCGGGATCGTCAGCGGCGAGGAAACCCGCTCCCTGGACAGCAGCCTGCAACTGGCCCGCAACACGCTGACGTCCAAGACCGACCCCGCGTCGGGCGCCGGGTTGGCCGGCGCGTTCGACGCGGTGCTGATCGTGCCGGGCGATGGGCCGCGCGCGGCGTCCACGGCCGGACCCGTAGACCAGGTGCCCAATTCGCTGCGCGGCTTCGTCAAGGCCGGGCAGGCGTCCTACCAGTACGCGACCGTACACACCGACGGCTTCTCCGGGCCGGCGCTGATCATGGGCACCCCCGCCTCGTCGCAGGTGGCCAACCTGGAGCTGTACCTGATCTTCCCGCTGAAGAACGAGCAGGCCACCATCACGCTGGTCCGCGGCACGATGATCACCGGCGGCGCCGTGCTGCTGGTGCTGCTCGCCGGGATCGCCCTGCTGGTGTCCCGCCAGGTGGTGGTGCCGGTGCGGTCGGCGTCGCGGATCGCCGAACGGTTCGCCGAGGGGCACCTGTCCGAACGGATGCCGGTGCGCGGCGAGGACGACATGGCCCGGCTCGCGGTGTCGTTCAACGACATGGCGGAGAGCCTGTCCCGCCAGATCACCCAGCTCGAGGAGTTCGGCAACCTGCAGCGCCGGTTCACCTCAGACGTCAGCCACGAACTCCGCACGCCGCTGACCACGGTCCGGATGGCCGCCGACCTCATCTATGACCACAGCGCCGACCTCGACCCCACCCTGGCGCGCTCCACCGAGCTGATGGTCAACGAACTCGACCGGTTCGAGTCGCTGCTCAACGACCTGCTGGAGATCTCCCGCCACGACGCGGGCGTGGCCGAATTGTCCGTCGAGGCGGTGGATTTGCGAAGCACCGTGCAAAGCGCGCTCGGCAATGTGGGCCACCTGGCCGAGGACGCCGGCATCGAGCTGCTCGTCGACCTGCCCGACGAGGAGGTGATCGCCGAGGTGGACACCCGGCGGGTGGAGCGGATCCTGCGCAACCTGATCGCCAACGCCATCGACCACGCCGAACACAAGCCGGTGCAGATCCGGATGGGCGCCGACGAGGACACCGTCGCGGTCACCGTCCGCGACTACGGGGTGGGGCTGCGGCCGGGCGAGGAGAAGCTGGTGTTCAGCCGGTTCTGGCGGGCCGACCCTTCGCGGGTGCGCCGGTCGGGCGGCACCGGCCTGGGCCTGGCGATCAGCGTCGAGGACGCGCGCCTGCACCAGGGCCGGCTGGAGGCGTGGGGCGAGCCCGGCGAGGGCTCGTGCTTCCGGCTCACGCTGCCGCTGGTCCGCGGGCACAAGGTCACCACCAGCCCGCTGCCCATGAAACCCATCCCGCCGACCGCCAACACCGGCCCGCAACCCAAAGACCGTTCGCGGCAACGCGAACACGCGGAGAGGAGCGGATGATGCGCCGGCTGCTGGGCCTGCTGATGCTGGCCTTGCTGCTGGCCGGTTGCGCGGGCGTGCCCAGCTCGTCGGCGCCGCAGGCCATCGGCACGGTCGAGCGACCCGCGCCGTCGAACCTGCCCAAGCCGACCCCCGGCATGGACCCCGACGTCCTGCTGCGCGAATTCCTCAAGGCCACAGCCGATCCCGCGAACCGGCACCTGGCGGCCCGCCAGTTCCTCACCCAGTCGGCGTCCAACGCCTGGGACGACGCCGGTAGCGCTCTGCTGATCGACCACGTGGTGTTCGTGGAAACCCGTGCCGCCGAACGGGTTTCGGCGAACATGCGGGCCGACATCCTGGGGTCGCTGTCGGACATGGGGGTGTTCGAGACCGCCGAGGGGGTGCTGCCCGACCCCGGCCCGATCGAGTTGGTCAAGACCTCGGGCGGGTGGCGGATCGACCGCCTGCCCAACGGGGTGTTCCTGGACTGGCAGCAGTTCCAGTCGACGTACAAGCGCAACACGCTCTACTTCGCCGACCCGACCGGCAAGACGGTGGTGCCCGATCCGCGCTACGTGGCGGTGGCCGACCACGACCAATTGGCGACCGAGCTGGTCTCCAAGCTGATCGGCGGGCCGCGCCCCGAGATGGCGCACACGGTGCGCAACCTGCTCGCCCCGCCGCTGCGGCTGCGCGGGCCGGTGACCCGGGCCGACGGCGGCAAGAACGGGATCGGGCGCGGTTATGGGGGCGCGCGCATCGACCTGGAGAAGCTGTCCACCACCGACCCGCACAGCAGGGCTTTGCTTGCCGCGCAGATCATTTGGACGCTGGCGCGGGCCGACATCAGGGGCCCGTACGTGATCAACGCCGACGGCGCCCCGCTCGACGACCGGTTCGCGGAGGGCTGGACGACCTCCGACGTCGCCGCCACCGACCCGGGCGTCGCCGACGGCGCGGGCGCCGGGCTGCATGCGCTGGTGAACGGGTCGCTGGTCTCCCTGGACGGCCAGCACTTCGCCAATGTGCCCGGGGCCTTCGGGCGGATGGGCGACCAGACCGGCGCCGCGCTGTCGCGCAGCGGGCGACAGGTCGCGTCCGTCGTCACCCTGCACCGCGGCGCGCCGGATGAGGCGGCCTCGCTGTGGATCGGCGACCTGGGCGGCGAGGCGGTCCAGTCCGCCGACGGGCATGGCCTGACGCGGCCGAGCTGGTCGCTGGACGATGCCGTGTGGGTGGTGGTGGACGGCAACAACGTCTTGCGCGCGATCCAGGAACCGGCGTCGGGGCAGCCCGCCCGCATTCCCGTCGATTCCGTCGCCGTGTCCACCCGCTTCCCGGGTCCGATCACCGACCTGCAGCTGTCCCGCGACAGCACGCGCGCCGCGATGGTGATCGGTGGCCAGGTGATCCTGGCCAGCGTCGAGCAGACCCAGGCCGGCCAGTACGCACTGACCTACCCGCGGCGGCTCGGCTTCGGGCTGGGCAACTCGGTGGTGTCGCTGTCCTGGCGCACCGGTGACGACATCGTGGTGACCCGCACGGACGCCAGCCATCCGGTGTCGTACGTCAACCTCGACGGGGTGAACTCCGACGCGCCGTCCCGGGGTCTGCAGATGCCGGTGCTGACGGTCGCCGCCAACCCGTCGACGGTCTACGTCGGGGCTCCCCAAGGGGTGCTGCAGTATTCGGCGGCCGCCGCCGAAAGCCAGCAGGGGTGGTCGGAGGTGCCGGGCCTGATGGTGTTCGGGGCGGCGCCGGTCCTGCCTGGCTAGTGGCGATCGCGAGCGCGGCGGAGCCGGGCGTGGCGGGTCGCCACCATCACCCCGGTTGTCGGTCCCGCCGGCGACACTGACCCCGTGCTGGATCTCATCCTGCCGCTGCAGTGCGGCGGCTGCGGGGCGCCGTCGACCCGTTGGTGCGCCGCCTGCACACGGGAGCTATCGGTGGCCGCCGACCAACCCCATGTGGTGACCCCGCGCGTCGATCCGCAGGTGCCGGTGTTCGCGCTCGGCCGCTACGCGGGCGCCCGCCGCCAGGCGATCTTGGCGCTCAAGGAGCACGGCCGCACGGATCTCGTCGGGCCGTTGGCGGGGGCGCTGGCCGCCGGTGTGCACCGGCTGCTGTCCTGGGGCATCGTCGAGCTCCCGCTGACCGTCGTGCCGGCCCCGACGCGCCGTTCGGCGGCGCGCCGACGCGGCGGCGACCCGGTCACCCGGCTCGCGCGCGCGGCGGTGGCCGGCCATCCCGCGATCGCCGTCGCCCCGGCGCTGCGGATGAGGGCGCTGGTGCGCGACTCGGTGGGCCTGGGCACCGCGGCCCGCGAGCGCAACGTCGCGGGCCGGGTGCGGCTGCGGCGCGCGGCGCCGCCCACCGAGGTCTTGATCGTCGACGACATCGTCACCACCGGGGCCACGGCACGGGAGTCGGTGCGGGTACTGCGGGCGGCGGGGGTCCGGGTCACCGCAGTGCTGACGGTCGCGGCCGCGTGAGGCTGTGCGGTCGCCAAGAGTATGTGAAGAACTCGCAACAGCTCCGCGAAATCAGTGGCATGGCGAGGCGAACAAGAGCTAACGTCGAGAACAACGTTAATCGACTCACTGGTCTGACTCACTGGTCGCGACATTCCCAGGTTGAGACCCCACTCGCGGGAAGGGGTGAGTATTCGACACCTTGCATCGGCGAGCAGCCTGCAGCGGTGATTCAGGTGAAAAGACCCGCTCTCCCCACCTCGTCGGCGCGTCGTCAGCAAGCCGGGCACGCAGGGCGCGTGCGACGTGAAAGAGAAACGAGTTGTCACGTATGTCAAGGCTATCCGTGGATTCCGGTCAAATTCTCGACCAACCGCCGACGCAAACCGACGGCCAAGTTCAACCGATGACCAACGCCGAAGTCGTCTTCAAGGGCCGCAACGTAGAAATCCCCGACCACTATCGGGTGTACGTCTCCCAGAAACTCGCCCGCCTCGAGCGGTTCGATCGCTCCATCTATCTCTTCGATGTCGAGCTCAAGCACGCGCCCAACCGGCGACAGCGCAAATCGTGTCAACGCGTCGAGATCACCGCCCGCGGCCGCGGGCCGGTAAGCCGGGCGGAGGCCTGCGCCGACAGCTTCTACGCGGCATTCGAGTCCGCGGTCGACAAGCTGGAGAACCGGCTGCGCCGCGCCAAGGATCGCCGCAAGGTCCACTACGGCGACAAGACGCCGGTGTCGCTGGCCGCCGCCACCGCGGTCGTGCCGCCGCCGGCGCAGGAACGTGCGCCCGAACCGCCGGCCGAGCATGACGGCGCCGAGGCCGGCCACGAGCCCGGTCGGATCGTGCGGACCAAGGAACACCCGGCTACGCCGATGACGGTCGACGACGCGCTCTACGAGATGGAGCTCGTCGGGCACGACTTCTTCCTCTTCCACGACAAGCAGACCGAGCGGCCCTGCGTGGTCTACCGGCGGCACGCCTACGACTACGGGCTGATCAGGCTCTCCTGAGGTACGACGGCCATCACGGCGTCGTCACCTACGATGGGAGTCGCCTTAAGAGAAGAGACTCCTAACCAACAGGGGACATAGCTGTGCTGTCGAAGTTGCTGCGCCTTGGCGAAGGTCGCATGCTCAAGCGTCTCAAGCGGGTGGCTGACTACGTCAACACCCTGTCCGACGAGGTCGAAAAG
Source organism: Mycobacterium sp. E3305 (assembly GCF_001666785.1). Lineage (NCBI taxonomy): Bacteria > Bacillati > Actinomycetota > Actinomycetes > Mycobacteriales > Mycobacteriaceae > Mycobacterium > Mycobacterium sp. E3305. The sequence goes on from NZ_LZJA01000241.1 coordinate 43,526, forward strand.
CTGACCGACGCGGAGCTGCGGGCCAAGACCGACGAGTTCAAGAAGCGGCATGCCGACGGCGAAAGCCTCGACGACCTGCTGCCCGAGGCCTTCGCGGTGGCCCGCGAGGCGGCCTGGCGGGTGCTCGACCAGCGCCCGTTCGACGTGCAGGTGATGGGCGCGGCGGCGCTGCACTTCGGCAACGTGGCGGAGATGAAGACCGGTGAGGGCAAGACCCTGACCTCGGTGTTGCCGGCCTACCTCAACGGCATCGGCGGCAAGGGCGTGCACGTCGTCACCGTCAACGACTACCTGGCCAAACGCGACAGCGAGTGGATGGGCCGCGTGCACCGCTTCCTCGGTCTCGAGGTCGGCGTGATCCTCGCCCAGATGACCCCCGACGAGCGCCGGGTGGCGTATGCCGCCGACATCACCTACGGCACCAACAACGAATTCGGCTTCGACTACCTGCGCGACAACATGGCGCATTCGCTCGACGACCTGGTGCAGCGCGGGCACAACTTCGCCATCGTCGACGAGGTCGACTCCATCCTGATCGACGAGGCCCGCACCCCGCTGATCATCTCCGGCCCCGCCGACGGCGCCTCCAACTGGTACCTCGAGTTCGCCCGGCTGGCGCCGCTGATGGAAAAGGACGTCCACTACGAGGTCGACCTGCGCAAGCGCACCGTCGGCGTGCACGAACTGGGTGTGGAGTTCGTCGAAGACCAGCTCGGCATCGACAACCTCTACGAGGCCGCCAACTCGCCGCTGGTCAGCTACCTCAACAACGCGCTGAAGGCCAAGGAGCTGTTCAACCGCGACAAGGACTACATCGTCCGCGACGGCGAGGTGCTGATCGTCGACGAGTTCACCGGCCGCGTGCTCTACGGCCGCCGCTACAACGAGGGCATGCACCAGGCCATCGAGGCCAAGGAGCACGTCGAGATCAAGGCCGAGAACCAGACGCTGGCCACCATCACGCTGCAGAACTACTTCCGGCTCTACGACAAGCTCGCCGGCATGACCGGTACCGCCCAGACCGAGGCGGCCGAGCTGCACGAGATCTACAAGCTGGGCGTGGTGCCCATCCCGACCAACAAGCCGATGGTCCGCACCGACCAGTCCGACCTCATCTACAAGACCGAGGAGGCCAAGTACATCGCGGTGGTCGACGACGTCGTCGAGCGTTACGAGAAGGGCCAGCCCGTCCTGATCGGTACCACCAGCGTCGAGCGCTCCGAGTACCTGTCGCGCCAGTTCCAGAAGCGCCGCGTCCCGCACAACGTGCTCAACGCCAAGTACCACGAGCAGGAGGCGGGCATCGTCGCCGTGGCGGGCCGCCGCGGCGGGGTCACGGTGGCGACCAACATGGCCGGCCGCGGTACCGACATCGTGCTGGGCGGCAACGTCGACTTCCTCACCGACCAGCGGCTGCGCGAGCGCGGCCTCGACCCGGTGGAGACGCCCGAGGAGTACGAGGCGGCCTGGCACGAGGAGCTGCCCAAGGTCAAGGAGGAGGCCGGCAAGGAGGCCGCCGAGGTGGTCGAGGCCGGCGGCCTGTACGTGCTGGGCACCGAGCGGCACGAGTCGCGGCGCATCGACAACCAGCTGCGCGGCCGCTCCGGCCGCCAGGGCGACCCGGGCGAGTCCCGCTTCTATCTGTCACTGGGCGACGAGCTCATGCGCCGGTTCAACGGCGCCGCGCTGGAGGCGATGCTCAACCGGCTCAACCTGCCCGACGACGTGCCCATCGAAGCCAAGATGGTCACCCGCGCGATCAAGAGTGCCCAGACACAGGTCGAGCAGCAGAACTTCGAGGTCCGCAAGAACGTCCTCAAGTACGACGAGGTGATGAACCAGCAGCGCAAGGTGATCTACGCCGAGCGCCGCCGCATCCTGGAGGGCGAGAACCTCAAGGAGCAGGCGCTGGACATGGTCCGCGACGTGGTCACCGCCTACGTTAACGGTGCGACCGCCGACGGCTACGCCGAGGACTGGGACCTCGAGGCGTTGTGGACCGCGCTCAAGACCCTGTACCCGGTCGGCATCGACCACGAGACGTTGATGCGCGTGGACGCCGACTCCGACCGCGACGACCTCACCCGCGAGGAGCTGCTCGACGAGCTGCTCAAGGACGCCGAACGGGCTTATGCCGCAAGGGAAGCCGAGCTGGAAGAGATCGCCGGCGAGGGCGCGATGCGCCAGCTGGAACGCAACGTGTTGCTCAACGTCATCGACCGCAAGTGGCGCGAGCACCTCTACGAGATGGACTACCTCAAGGAAGGCATCGGGCTGCGTGCGATGGCGCAGCGCGACCCGCTGGTGGAGTACCAGCGCGAGGGCTACGACATGTTCATGGCGATGCTCGACGGCATGAAAGAGGAGTCGGTCGGATTTCTGTTCAACGTCACGGTCGAGGCGGTGCCCACCCCACAGGTCGCGCCGGTGGAAACGCCGGAGGGGCTCAAGGATCTGGGAACCGCGGCGGACCAGGGCGAGGCCGCCCCGCCCCCGCGGGAAGAGCCGCCAACCCAGTTACGCGCCAAGGGGATTGACAACGAGGCGCCGGCGATGACCTACTCCGGCCCGTCGGAGGACGGCTCGGCGCAGGTGCAACGCAACGGCGGCGACGGTCAGCGGACGCCGGCGGGCGTGGCGGGCGGCGGTTCCCGGCGCGAGCGCCGCGCGGCCGCCAGGCAGCAAGGCCGCGGCGCCAAGCCGCCGAAGTCGGTCAAGCGCCGCTAGCGCGCGCCTTTCTCGCCGAGTGTGCGGCTAGCTTCACGCTCGGCGCCGAAGGTGCGGCTCGCTTCACGCTCGCCACGGCCCGGGGATTTGAGGCAGTCGCCCCATGCGTCGACGGCACCCCCGCGCGCACGATTCCCGCATGATCACATCGCCTTTGGCGGCCGCCACGGCCGTCCTGCAGAACCCCCGCCTGCCGTCCGGAGACGACGAACGGTTCGTCGGCTTCGGCGTGATGGGCCTTCCGTTCGCCAGCGGACACTATCTGGCGTTGCGGGTATTTCCGGCCACGTCGTTTTCGCCCGGCTACCGGTCGGTGTGGCACCGCGACCCCGACGGGGCGTGGACCTTCTACGCGACGACACCGGGCCCGCAGAGCTGCGCCCGGTTCTTCAGCTCGGCGACGCCCAACGATGCGGTGCAGTGCGACATCGACGTCGCCTGGGTCACCCCGTGGTCGCTGTTCGTCGAGATCCCGGGATTGCTGGCCTGGCACATCGATATCGGCACCACCGCGTCCACCCGACTGATGAGCACGGTCGGCGGGCGGTTGCCGGCGCGGGCGTGGACCAACCGCGCGCTGCTGGCCGCCCTCGGCCGGGCCGCGGGCCCGACGCTGCGGGCCGGCCGGGTCCGCCTGTCCGGCACCGCGCCCAACGGGCAGCGGTTCATGATCGCCCCGGCGCAAGTGTGGGCGGTGGCGGGTTCGCGCGCGGCATGGCGCGGGGTGGACCTCGGGCTGGTCGGGCCGCTGCCGCACCAACCGCGGCTGGCCGGTTTCCGGCCGCCGCAGCGCGGCCTGTTCGTGGTGGGTTCGGGCCATTTCGAAACCTTCGACGCCGGCCGCCATCACGCCGTCGGACGCACTGTGCCAATCGGCTGACCGCGGACCGATGAGCTGGGCACAATGAGGCCCATGTCGGAGCCCGAACTGCCGACCCGGGCGGAGCTGCTGGCCGCGCTGTCGGTGGCGATCGACCTGGGTTTGGGCCAGCCCGCCGAGCACATGCTCCGGGCGGCGCTGATCGCGACCAGGCTTGCCGACCGGCTCGGGCTCGACACCGACGAACGGGATTGCACCTATTACACGACCCTGATCATGTGGATCGGCTGTCACGCCGACTCCCACGAATACGCGCGGTGGTTCGGCGACGACATCGCCGTGCGCCACGACTCGTATCTCGTCGACTGGTCCGGGCTGCCCTACCTGCGGTTCCTGGCCGGCAACGTGGGGCGCGGCCAGCCGCTGACGCACCGATTGAGCGTCATGGCAACGCTTTTCGCCAACGCGCGCGGCCACATCTCCCGCCTGATCCACTCGCATTGCACCTCGGCGGCCGTCCTGGCCGACCGAATGGGGCTGGGGCCCGACGTGCAGGCGGCCGTGGCGTTCGCCTTCGAGCGCTACGACGGCGGCGGGTTGCCCGCAGGCGCCCGGGGCGACGAGATCCCGATCCAGATGCGCATCGCTCAGCTGGCCGACATGGTCGAGGTGCACCATCGCACCTACGGCGTCGCGGGGGCCGAGGCCATGGTGCGTGATCGGCGCGGCGGGCAATTCGACCCCCAGGTCGCCGACGCCTTCCTGCGTCACGGCGAGCAGATCCTGGCCGGCCCGCAGGCCGGCGACTCCTGGGCCGCGGCACTGGCCGCCGCGCCCGATCGGGATCAGCGGCTCGACGACCGGTCGCTGGACGCCCTGCTCGTCGCCCTCGGCGACTTCGTCGACCTGAAATGCCCGTTCACCCTTGGGCATTCGCGCGCGGTCGCCCGGCTCGCCGGGGACGCCGCGCGGGCCGCGGGCGTCGACGCCGACGCGGTGGCCCTGACGCGACGCGCGGGTCACGTCCACGACCTGGGCCGCATCGGGGTGTCGAACCAGATCTGGTCCCGGGAGGGGCCGCTGACGGCCTCGGAATTCGAACGCGTGCGGCTGCACCCGTATCTGACGGTCCGCATCCTCAACCAGGTGCCCGGCCTGCGGCAGCTCGCGGAGGTCGCGGGCAATCACCATGAATGCCTGGACGGTTCGGGGTATCCGCGTGGGCTCGCCGGCTCCGCGCTCGGTCTGCCGGACCGGATCCTGGCCGCCGCGGTCTGCTATCAGTCCGCCTGCGAGCCCAGGCCGTATCGCGAGCAGATGTCGCCGGACGCGGCGGCCAGGCGGCTGCGCGGCCGGGCGCAGGCCGGTGAACTGGAATCGGTCGCCGTCGAAGCGGTGCTGCACGCGGCCGGTCAACCCGCGCAGCGGCCCAAAATGCGGCCGGACGGGTTGACCCCCAGGGAGATCGAAGTGCTGTGCCTGGTCGCGCGCGGCGCCTCCAACAAGGACATCGCGGCGTCGCTGGTGATCAGCGAGAAGACCGCCCGCAACCACGTCGAGCGCACCTACGCCAAGATCGGCGTTTCGAACCGCATCGGCGCCAGCATGTACGCGCTGCGCAACGGACTGGTCAAAAATACCTAGTGCCCCGCCCGGGGAAGATGAGGCAAACGACCTATGGTCGAGCGCTCGCACGCGGCGGACACTTAGCCCATGAAGCGATATCTGACGCTTGGTTACGGCGCCGCGGCGTACCTGCTCTTCCTCGCGGCCTTCCTGTATCTCATCGGTTTCGTGGGCAATTTCGCGGTGCCCCGAAGCGTCGATCATGGGCTCGCCGCGCCCATCGCCCAGGCCATCCCGATCAACGCGGTCCTGGTCACCCTCTTCGGGGTGCAGCACAGCGTGATGGCCCGGCCCGCGTTCAAGCGGTGGTGGGCACGCTTCGTGCCGTCGTCGATCGAGCGCAGCACCTACGTGGTGTTCTCGAGCGTCGTGCTCGCCCTGATGTACTGGCAATGGCGGACGATGCCAACGGTCGTCTGGGAGGTGCGGATGCCGGCGGCCCGCGCGCTGCTGTGGGCGCTGTTCTGGCTCGGCTGGGCGATCGCGCTGCTGGCGACGTTCCTGATCAACCACTTCGACCTGTTCGGGCTCCGGCAGGTGTATCTGGCGTCGCGCCAACAGCCTTACACCAGCGTCGAATTCCGCGTCCGGCTCCTCTACCGCGTGGTGCGGCACCCCCTGATGCTCGGGATGGGCATCGCGTTCTGGGCCGCGCCCGTCATGACGGCCGGGCATCTGTTGTTCTCGGTCGGCATGACGCTCTACATCCTGGTCGCCACCCAGCTGGAGGAGCGGGACCTGGTCGCGTCGCTGGGCCACCAATACCTCGATTACCGCCGCGAGGTGTCGATGCTTGTGCCTATTCCGCGACGCCGAGCTGCGGGGATGGCGCGGCAGGGCTGAGTCTCTAGCAGTTCCGTAGGAGGTCGGCGATCCGGCGCCCGCGCCCCCGTCCCACCTGTCAGGATTGACGGTATGGATGTCAAGGAGGTGCTGCTGCCGGGCGTCGGTCTTCGCTACGAGTTCACCGATCACAAGGGCGACCGCATCGGCATCATCGCCCGGCGAGGCGGCGATTTCGAGGTCGTCGTCTACGCCCGGGAGGATCCCGACGAGGCCCGCCCGCTCCTGCACCTCAGCGAGGAAGAGGCCGAGGTGGTGGCCGCGATCCTCGGGGCGCCCCGGATCGCCGAGCGGTTCACCGAACTGGCCCGGGAAATACCCGGGCTCGAGACCGGGCAGGTTCACATCCTGGCCGGCAGCCCGTTCGTCGACCACCCCTTGGGCGACACCCACGCCCGCACCCGCACCGGCGCCTCCATCGTCGCGATCGTGCGCAACGACGAAGTGCTCGCATCGCCCGGGCCGGCCGAAATGCTCCATGCCCGAGACGTTTTGATCGTCATCGGAACCCAGGACGGCATCGCCGGCGTCGAGCAGATAATCGACAAAGGCTGAGCCGGTGCAAATTTCGTGGGCGCTGCTGCTACAGCTCGGCGCCCTCCTGGCCACGCTGGCCGTATTGGGCGCCGCGGCACGACGATTCGCTTTGTCGCCGATACCGGTCTACCTGCTCGCGGGCCTGTCCCTCGGTAAGGGCGGCATCCTGCCGTTGGACGCGGGCGGCCAGTTCATCACGACGAGCGCGCCCATCGGCGTCGTGCTGCTGCTGCTGACCCTGGGCCTGGAGTTCTCCGCAGCCGAGTTCGCCACCAGCCTGCGCCACCACCTGCCGTCGGCGGGCGTCGACATCGTGCTCAACGCGGCGCCCGGCGCGGTCGCGGGCTGGCTGCTCGGACTGGACGGCGTCGCGATCCTGTGCCTGGCCGGCGTCACCTACATCTCCTCGTCCGGTGTGATCGCGCGCCTGCTGGAGGACCTGCACCGCCTCGGTAACCGGGAGACGCCGGCGGTGCTGTCCGTGCTGGTGCTCGAGGACTTCGCGATGGCGGCCTACCTGCCGCTGTTCGCCGTGCTCGCCGCGGGCGGCGGGTGGCTGCACGCGGTCGGCGGCATGGTGGTGGCGGTGGCCGCGCTGCTGGCGGCGTTCGCCGCGTCCTACCGCTGGGGCCACCACGTGGGACGGCTGGTCGAACACCCCGACTCCGAACAGCTGCTGCTCCGCGTGCTCGGCATCACCCTGATCGTGGCGGCGTTGGCCGAGTCCCTGCACGCATCCGCCGCCGTGGGCGCGTTCCTGGTGGGGCTGACGCTGACCGGCGAGACGGCGGAACGCGCCCGTCAGGTGCTGGGCCCCCTGCGGGACCTGTTCGCCGCGATCTTCTTCCTGGCGATCGGCTTTTCGGTCGACCCGCACGCGCTGATCCCGATGCTTCCGGCGGCGCTGATATTGGCCGCGGTGACGGCGGCGACCAAGGTGGCCACCGGGATCTTCGCCGCCCGGCGCGACGGGGTGGCGCGGCGCGGGCAGCTGCGGGCGGGCACGGCGCTCGTCGCCCGCGGCGAATTCTCGCTGATCATCATCGGCTTGGCCGGCACGTCGATCCCCGCGGTCGCCGCGCTGGCGACGTCGTACGTGTTCGTCATGGCGATTCTGGGTCCAGTGCTCACCCGCTACACGCCGGCGGCCCGCTGACGCCCGCGGCCGGGCCTTGATCACCGGCGGTCAACCGATGTGGAGGGCCACCACCAGCCACCGGGCGCCGGCGTCGGCGGGCATCCGCTCGACACGGCAGGCGATGGCATGGACCCGGTTCCCCCGGCTGTAGGAGCCGGACACCTCGGCGGCGGCATCCGGGTCCCGATGACCGGCCGGCTGCAGCCGCACCCGGCGCAACACCGCGGCGCCCGCGCGCCCGGTGGCCGACTGACTCACCGCGACAACGGAATCCACCAGGCTGGGCGTCAGCAAGGGGCGCAGTTGCGCGGCCGGTCGGCGGCGGTCGATGACCTCCAGCACCCGGCGCAGCGCAGCGTCGGCGAACGCCGCCGCCTGGCGCATCTGCGGCGACGTGGCCGCGCGGACCGGCTCCGCGGGTTGCCGCCCGGGCGGGTAGGGGCGGGGGCCGCGGCGGCGCAGCGGTGCCCGCGCCGATGGCCGGCACGCGGGAACGCTCGGCGGGACGTCTTGCGGGGGAGGCTCGTAGTCGACGACGGGCAGGACGGCGAAGGCGTCGGACGGACCCGCGACAGGACTGCTGTTCACCACGCACTCTCCAACTCTTCGGTCGAACCGTGAGCCCGCTGGAGAGGGGCAGGCAGTGGTCATCATGGCACAACCGCGGCCCGCGCGTACCCGCGCTCGGCCGGGACCCGTCGAGACGATTACCGTGGGCGGGGCATCTCCTTAAGCAACAGGGCGATGATTCGACGAGGAGGACTGCGCCCTTATGGTGACCCGGCTGTCCCCATCGGACGCGTCGTTTTTTCGGCTGGAAAACACGGCCACCCCGATGTACGTCGGATCGCTGTCGATCCTGCGCAAGCCGCGCGCGGGATTGAGCTATGAGACGCTGCTGGCCACCGTCGAACAACGGCTGCCGCAGATCCCGCGCTACCGGCAGAAGGTCCGGGAGGTCCGGGTCGGTTCGGCCCGCCCGGTGTGGGTCGACGACGCCGACTTCGACATCACCTATCACGTGCGGCGCTCCGCGTTGCCGTCGCCGGGCAGCGACGAACAGCTGCACGAGCTGATCGCCCGCCTGGCCGCCCGGCCGCTGGACAAGACGCGGCCGCTGTGGGAGATGTATCTGGTCGAGGGCCTGGCCAAGAACCGGGTCGCCCTGTACACGAAGTCGCATCAAGCCTTGATCAACGGCATGGCGGCGCTGGAGATCAACCACGTCATCGCCGACCGCACCAGGCGTCCCCCGGCGCTGCCCGAGGACATCTGGGTCCCGGAGCGCGACCCGGGTAACGCGCGGCTGATCTTCGGCGCCATCGGCGACTGGTTCGTGGGGCCGGGCACCCAGCTGCAGGCCGTCGGGTCGGCCGTCGGCGGCCTGGTGACCAACCATGGCGAGCTCCTCGCGGCCGGCCGGCGGGTCGTCGATTTCGCGCGGGCGGTGGCGCGCGGCACCGCGCCGAGCAGCCCGCTCAACGCCACGGTCTCGCGCCACCGGCGGTTCACGGTGGCGAGCTGCAACCTCGAGGACTACCGCACGGTGCGCGCGCGGTATGACTGCGACGTCAACGACGTGGTGCTCGCGGTGATCACCGGGGCGCTGGGCAACTGGCTGATGTCACGCGGAGTGGCGGTGTCGCCGACGGCGACGGTGCGGGCCATGGCGCCGCTGCCGGTCTACGCCGACGGCCAGCTCGACGCGACCGGCCCCGGCCAGGCCATCAGCCAGGTGACGCCCTTCCTGGTCGACCTGCCGGTGGGGGAGCCGAACGCGGTGGTGCGGCTGTCGCAGATCGCGCACGCCACCGAATCCAACCCGACGGGTGCGCGCCTGGTGGACGCCAGGACCATCGTCACCCTGTCGGGCTTCGCGCCGCCCACGCTGCACGCCATGGGTATCCGCGTCGCCACCAGCTTCCCCACCTTCTCCCGGCGGACGTTCAACCTGCTGATCACCAACGCGCCCGGGGCCCAGTCGCAGATGTATGTCGCCGGCACCAAGCTGCTGGAGACCTACTCCGTGCCGCCGTTGCTGCACAACCAGGCGCTGGCCATCAGCGTGACGTCGTACAACGGCATGCTGTATTTCGGCATCAACGCCGACCGCGAAGCGATGAGCGACGTGGAACTGCTGCCCGGCCTGTTGAGCCAATCGCTCGAGGAATTGCTGGAAGCTTCCCGGTAATTAGTCCAGGTGAAAACCTGTGGCCGGTTCTATCATTCGTTGATGTGAGCACCGCGACGAAAAGCCCCAAGGCGAAACCGGCGAAATCGGCGGAGCCGAAAGCGCCCAAGATTTCCGAAGAGGTATACCGCGCCGAATTGTTCCGCCTGCAAACGGAATTCGTGAAGCTGCAAGAGTGGGTACGGCACACCGGCCAGCGCCTCGTGGTGATCTTCGAAGGCCGCGACGGGGCGGGCAAGGGCGGCACCATCAAGCGGATCACCGAATATCTCAACCCGCGCGTCGCCCGCATCGCGGCGTTGCCCTCGCCGACGGAACGCGAACGCGGCCAGTGGTACTACCAGCGCTACATCGCCCATCTGCCCGCCAAAGGGGAGATCGTGCTGTTCGACCGGTCCTGGTACAACCGCGCCGGCGTCGAAAAGGTCATGGGATTTTGCACGCCGCAGGAGCATGCGCTGTTCTTGCGGCAGACGCCGATCTTCGAGCAGATGCTGATCGACGACGGGATACTGCTGCGCAAATATTGGTTCTCGGTCTCCGCTAACGAGCAGCTGCGCCGGTTCAAGGCGCGCCTGAGTGACCCTGTGCGGCAATGGAAACTCAGCCCGATGGACACCGAGTCGCTGTATCGGCGGGAGGACTATTCACGCGCCAAGGACGAAATGATGGTGCACACCGACACCCCCGTCAGCCCTTGGTACGTCGTGGAATCGGACATCAAGAAGCATGCGCGGCTGAACATGATGGCGCATCTGCTGGCTACCATCGAATACCACGACGTCGAGCGGCCCCACGTCAAACTGCCCAAGACCCCGGTGGTGAGCGGGAACTACCAGCGCCCGCCGCGTGAGCTGTCCAAGTACGTCGACGACTACGCGGCCACACTGATGGGGGATACGTGACGCTGGTCTACATCCCGGCCACGCTGGCCATGTTGCAGCATCTGGTCGCCGACGGCTCGTTGATGCCCGTCAACGGCACCGCGTTCGCGCTGACGCCGACGTTGCGGGAGTCCTACGCCGAGGGCGACGACGACGAACTCGCCGAGGTCGCGCTGCGCGAGGCCGCGCTGGCGTCGCTACGTCTGCTGGCCGACTCGGAAGCGGAGGGGGGCTTGCCGCCGCGGCGCGCGGTGCTGGCCGCCGAGGTCGGCGACGTCACCTTCCGTCCCGACCTCGACGACGCCGTGGTGAGGCTCGGCGCGCCCGTCGCACTCGACGAAGTGGTCGCCGCCTACGTCGACAACGCGGCGGCCGAGCCGGATGTGACGAAGGCCATCGAGGTCATCGACGCCGCCGACCTGGGTGACGAGGACGCCGAGCTGGTAGTCGGTGACGCTCAGGACCACGATCTGGCCTGGTACGCAAACCAGGAGCTGCCGTTCCTGCTCGAGCTGCTCTGACGCCGAATGTGACGCGTTCGGGGCGTGCCACCCTGGCTACGCAACCGTAGGTTACGCTACCGTAGGTTTCGTGAGGCCCCAGGAATCGACCACAATGGTGAGCGCAACCAAGACGCCGCGTAGTGAGCAGGAGCTTCCTCTGGGCAGACGTAACCCCGCTATCAAGGGCAACGTCGTCGAGACCAAGCGACCCGTTGTCGCGGGCGCGGACCGGCATCCCGGCTGGCACGCGCTGCGCAAGATCGCCGCGCGCATCACCACACCGTTGCTGCCCGACGACTACCTGCACCTGGCGAACCCCTTGTGGTCCGCGCGAGAACTGCGGGGCCGCATCCTCGAGGTGCGCCGCGAGACGGAGGATTCCGCGACCCTGGTGATCAAGCCGGGGTGGGGCTTCGACTTCGACTACCAGCCGGGTCAGTACATCGGGATCGGCCTGCTGGTCGACGGACGCTGGCGCTGGCGGTCGTATTCGCTGACGTCCAGCCCTGCCGCGACGTCCGGATCCGGCTCCGCGCGCACCGTCACCATCACCGTCAAGGCGATGCCCGAGGGTTTCCTCTCGACCCACCTGGTGGCCGGCGTCGCGCGCGGGACCATCGTCCGGCTGGCCGCGCCCCAGGGCAACTTTGTGCTGCCCGACCCGGCGCCGTCGTCGATCCTGTTCCTCACCGCCGGATCCGGGATCACGCCGGTGATGTCGATGCTGCGAACCCTGCTGCGGCGCAACCAGATCGGTGACATCACGCACGTGCATTCGGCGCCCACCGAATCCGACGTGATGTTTCGCGCCGAGCTGGCCACGCTCGCGGCCGAGCACCCGGGCTACCGACTGAAGCTGCGGGAGACCCGCTCGCAGGGCCGGCTCGACCTTGCCCTGCTCGACCACGAGGTGCCGGACTGGCGCGAACGCCACACCTGGGCCTGCGGGCCGGAGGGCATGCTGGCCCAGGCCGAGAAGATCTGGTCGGCCGCGGGCATCGGCGACCGGCTGCACCTGGAGCGGTTCGCGGTGTCCAAGGCCGCGCCGGCCGGCGCGGGCGGAACGGTCACCTTCGCGCAGAGCGGCCGCGCCGTCGCCGCCGACGCCGCCACGTCGTTGATGGACGCGGGGGAGGGGGCGGGCGTGCAGATGCCGTTCGGCTGCCGAATGGGTATATGTCAGTCGTGCGTGGTGGGTCTGGTGGAAGGTCACGTTCGCGACCTGCGCACCGGCGTGGAACACGATCCGGGCACCCGGATTCAGACGTGTGTCTCGGCCGCCTCGGGCGACTGCGTGCTCGACATCTAAAGGCTACTCACAGGTAACCTACGGGTTCGTAGGTTACGATAGCGTAGGTCTTGACCTGTTCAGGACGGACAAATCAAACCGTAGGGAGAAGAAGACGATGGCGATCACCGACGTCGACGTATTCGCCCATCTGACGGACGCCGACATCGAAAACCTGGCCGTTGAGCTGGACGCCATCCGCCAGGACATCGAAGACTCGCGCGGCGAGCGGGACGCCCGCTACATCCGCCGCACCATCGCGGCCCAGCGTGCGCTGGAGGTATCCGGCCGGCTGCTGCTGGCCGCCAGTTCTCGCCGCTCGGCCTGGTGGGCCGGCACCGTAACGCTGGGCGTGGCCAAGATCATCGAGAACATGGAGATCGGCCACAACGTCATGCACGGCCAGTGGGACTGGATGAACGACCCCGAGATTCACTCCTCGACGTGGGAGTGGGACATGAGCGGGTCGTCCAAGCACTGGCGCTACACCCACAACTTCGTGCACCACAAGTACACGAACATCCTCGGGATGGACGACGATGTCGGCTACGGCCTGCTGCGCGTCACCCGCGACCAGCGCTGGAAGCGCTTCAACATCTTCAACCTGGTCTACAACACCATGCTGGCGCTGCTCTTCGAGTGGGGCGTCGGCCTGCAGCATGTGGAGATCGGCAAGATCGTCAAGAAGCGGATGGAGCACGACGACGCCCGGCAGCGGGTCGACGAGTTCCTGGCCAAGGCCGGCCGGCAGGTGGTGAAGGACTATGTCGCGTTCCCGGCGCTGACCGCCCTGTCGCCCGGCGCGACGTACCGATCCACGCTGAAGGCCAACGCGGTGGCCAACATCATCCGCAACGTGTGGGCCAATGCGGTCATCTTCTGCGGCCATTTCCCTGATGGCGCAGAGAAATTCACCAAGACCGACATGATCGGCGAAACCAAGGGGCAGTGGTACCTGCGCCAGATGCTGGGCAGCGCCAACTTCGAGGCGGGTCCCGCGCTGCGGTTCATGAGCGGCAACCTGTCCCACCAGATCGAGCACCACCTGTTCCCGGACCTGCCGAGCAACCGGTATGCGGAGATCGCGGTGCGGGTGCGCGAAATCTGCGACAAGTACGACCTGCCCTACACGACCGGGTCGTTCCTGGTGCAGTACGGCAAGACGTGGCGCACGCTGGCCAAGCTGTCGCTGCCGAACAAATACCTGCGCGACGACGCCGACAACGCGCCGGAAACCCGCAGCGAGCGGATGTTCGACGAGCTGGGGCCCGAATTCGCGGGCACCGACCCGGAGACCGGCCGCCGGCGCGGGCTGAAGACCGCCATCGAGACCGTGCGCGGCTGGCGGCGCGGCAAGCGCGCGCAACGCGACGCGCGGCGCGCGGACGACCTGGCGGCCTAGCGCAGCGCGTGCGGACGCGGTGTGGCCGCCGTCCCGCGCTCGTTCGCCATACTGGGATGCGTGCAGGTGTTCGTCGGATCGCACGTGTCGCACTGGGATTTCCCGCGCAGCATGGCCAGCGTCGCGTTGATGGCCGAATTCGGTTGCGCGAATGGCATTGCCATGGCGGACGTGCTCAACGGGACCGGCCTGACGGAGGCCGACCTGCGCGACCACAACCGGATGATCGTCGGGCGTCAGGAGCTGGCGGTCGTCACGAACCTGGTGAACCTGCTGGGTGAAGCCGCCGACCTGGGGACGCGCGTCGGCGGCGGCTATCACGTCGGATCGCTGGGCATCTTCGGTTTCGCCTGCCTGACCAGTTCGACACTGGGCGACGCCGTCCGGTTCGCTGCCCGGTTCTACGAACTCAGCTACGGCTTCTGCCTGCCGACCGTCACGGTGGACGGGCCGGTGGCGGCGCTGCGGCTCGACCTGCCCGACGTGACCGGCCCGGTCGCGGAGTTCCTGGTCCGGCGCGACCTGGCGGCCATCGCCCAGGTCATGGCGGAGCTGCTCGGCCGTGCGGTCCCGTTCACCTCGATCGAGTTCACCGGTCCGGCGCCGTCCTCGGATGCCCTGGCCTGCAAGGCATTTGGCGTGACGCCGCGTTACGACTCGTCGGCGAACGTGGCGCGCTGGCCGGCCGAACTGCTGGACAACCCGCTGCCGCAGGCCAGCGAGATCAGCGTGGCCATGTGCGAGCAGCAGTGCCGCGCCCTGTTGGAGCGGCGCCGGGCGCGGACCGGTGTCGCCCGGCAAGTCCGTGAGCGGCTGGCCTCGGTCGACGGCGAACCGCACACCATCGGGGCGGTCGCCCGGCAGCTGGCGATGAGCGAGCGGACGCTGCGGCGGCGGCTGGCCGAGGAGAACACGACCTTTCGGGACCTCCTCGAGGAGGTGCACCGGGTCCTCGCCGAGGAGCTGTTGGCGACGGGCGCGCTGTCGGTGGACGACGTCGCGTTGCGGCTTGGCTACGCGGAGGCGACGAGCTTCATCGCCGCGTTCAAGCGGTGGACGGGCACGACTCCCGCGCGATACCAGCGGTCGGTCGCGCCGCGCGGGCGGTTGGTCGCCGTCTGATCGTGGCCGGAATTATGGATTTGCCGACCGCAATCGGTTGCCGGTGACGGGCGCCCCGGGCCTACTTTTCACTTATGACTTCGACTCGTCCTCGCGTATTGGTGATCGGGGCCGGCTTCGGTGGCCTCGCCGCCGCCTACGAGCTGTCCCGGGATGGCCTGGCCGACGTGACGGTGCTGGAGAAGGCCGAGGACATCGGCGGTGTGTGGCGGGAGAACACCTACCCCGGTGCCGCCTGCGACGTGCCGTCGAACCTGTACTCGTACTCCTTCGCCCGCAAGACCGACTGGGGGCGGCGGTATGCCGAGCAGGCGGACATCCTCGGCTACATCCACGACACCGCCGACCGGTTCGGCCTTCGCGAGCTGGTGCGCACCGGGGTCGAGGTCACGTCGGCGGCCTTCGACGACGGCACCGCCACGTGGCGGGTCGAGACCTCGTCCGGCGAGGTGTTCGAGGCCGACGTGCTGGTGCCCGCGGTGGGGCAGTTGTCGCGGCCGGCGCTGCCGAACATCCCGGGCCTGGATACGTTCGCGGGTCCCTCTTTCCATTCGGCGCAGTGGCGCCACGACGTCGACCTCGCCGGCAAGCGCGTCGCCGTCCTCGGCACCGGCGCATCCGCCATCCAATTCGTCCCACGCATCCGCCAGACCGCGCAGCGCGTCATCGTGTTTCAGCGGTCAGCGCCCTACATCGTCCCCAAGCCGGACCGCGCCTACACCGGCGCGCACCACGCCGCGTTCGCCAAGGCGCCCGGCTTCGCCTCCGCCATGCGAGGCCTGATCTGGGAGATCTCGGAGTTCTTCGGTCTCGCGCTGACCAAGGTCGCCCCGCTCGCCCGGCTGGTGGGCGTCGCCGCATCGGCAAACCTCAAGTGGCACATCAAGGATCCGGTGCTGCGGGCGAAGCTGACCCCCGACTACCCGATCGGCTGCAAGCGCGTGCTGTTCAGCAATGACTGGTACCCGGCGCTGGCCAGCGACAACGTCGACGTCGAGACCGGCGCGATCACCGAGGTGACGGCCACCGGGGTGCGCACCGCCGACGGCAGGCTGCACGAGGTCGACGTCATCATCTACGGCACGGGGTTCAAGGCCACCGAATTCCTGGCCCCGATTACGATCACCGGCCGCGACGGTCGGGACCTGCAGTCCGAGTGGGCGGAAGGCGCGCGCGCCCATCTGGGCATGGCCGTGCCGGGCTTCCCGAACATGTTCCTGATCTATGGCCCGAACACCAACCTGGGCAGCAGCTCGATCATCCTGATGATGGAGCAGCAGGCCCGCTACATCCGCCAGGTCACCGAAGAGCTCGCCCGCGGGGGTGTGGTGCGCGCGTTCGAGGTTCGGCGCGCCGCGGAGCAGGCCTACGACGCCGAGGTCCAGGCCCGGCTCGACGCCGGCGTGTGGACCTCCTGCGACTCCTGGTATCGCGCCGCATCGGGCCGGGTCACCACCAACTGGCCCGGGCTGGTGCACGAATATCAGCGCCGCACAAGGGCGGTCGCGTTCGCCGACTACCTGGAGGTGTTGCCCAAACCGGTGGCCGAGGAGATCAGCGCCTGACCCGGAGCCGCCGGGACTACGCTCAAGGCATGCTCGCAGCGTTCGGATTCGAAACCATGGGTGTCGTCGTTGGCGACATGTTCTTCGTCGACCCGCGCCCGCTGGAAGGTCAGGAAACCCCGGAGCGGGGCGTCCGGCTGGAACTGCGGATTGTCGACCGGGACGAGCCGCAAGGGTCGATCTACGCCGGCGTCCCGATCGGCTTCAACCGCCCGGTGTGGCGGGTGGATCTGTTCGGCTCCACCGAAAGCCCGCCCGGGACCCTGGACCGGGCCCATCACCACCCGAAGTTCGACGGGTGGGAGCCCGGGCGACGGCACTTCGTCCCCGAGCTGTCGGCCGACCCGGTCGCCTGGCTGACCGATCAGCTCGCCGACCCGGCCGCCGTGCTGGCCCGGGCGGGGGTCGATCCCGACCAGGTCCCCGAAGCCGACAAGGCCGGCCTGGCCGCGTCCGCACCGGAGATCGTC
>NZ_LZJA01000242.1:0-5467 GCF_001666785.1 Mycobacterium sp. E3305
CGATCCCGACCCGGCGACGGCCGCCGAGCTGGCCGCGTGCGCGCCCGACGAGCTGGCGGCGCGTTTCGCGCGGCCGCTCAGGTTCGGCACCGCGGGCCTGCGCGGTCCGGTGCGCGGCGGGCCGGACGCCATGAACGTGGCGGTGGTGTCGCGTGCCACCTGGGCGGTGGCGCAGGTGCTGCGCGGCCGCGGCCTGGCCGGCGCGCCGGTGATCGTCGGGCGCGACTCCCGGCACGGCTCCGCCGTCTTCGCCACCGTCACCGCCGAAGTGCTTGCCGCCCAAGGCTTCTCCGTTCAATTGCTACCCGGCCCGGTGCCGACGCCGGTGGTCGCGTTCGCGGTGCGCCGCACCGGCGCCGCGGCCGGCATCCAGATCACCGCGTCGCACAACCCGCCGGCCGACAACGGCTACAAGGTCTACGCCGACGGCGGCATCCAGATCGTCTCCCCCACCGACCGCGAGATCGAGACGGCGATGGCCGCAGCGCCCCCGGCCGACGAAATCGCCAGGGCGCCGGTGCAGCCCACCGGCACCGATGTGGTCGAGCGCTACGTCGCCCGCGCCGCGGCGGTGCGGCGCGGCACCGGGACGGCGCGGGTGGCGCTGACGCCGCTGCACGGGGTCGGTGGCGCCGTGGCCGTGGCGGCGTTGCAGCGCGCCGGCTTCGAGCGGGTGCACACGGTGGGCGCGCAGTTCGCGCCGGACCCCGACTTCCCCACCGTCGCCTTCCCCAACCCCGAGGAGCCCGGCGCCACCGACGCGTTGCTCGCCCTGGCCGCCGACGTCACGGCCGACGTCGCGATCGCGCTGGATCCCGACGCCGACCGGTGCGCGGTCGCCATCCCCACCGCGTCGGGCTGGCGGATGCTGTCCGGGGACGAAACCGGTTGGCTGCTCGGCGATTACATCCTGTCGCGGAGCACCGACCCCCGGGCGGCGGTGGTGGCCAGCTCCGTGGTGTCGTCGCGGATGCTGGCGGCCATCGCGCACCGCTACGGGGCCACCCACGTCGAGACCCTCACCGGTTTCAAGTGGCTGGCGCGCGCCGACGCGGGCGTGCCCGGCGGCACGCTGGTCTACGCCTATGAGGAGGCGATCGGGCACTGCGTCGACCCGGACGCCGTGCGGGACAAGGACGGCATCAGCGCGGCCGTGCTGGTGTGCGACCTGGTGGCCGCGCTGAAGGACCGGGGCCGTTCGGTGGGTGACGCGCTCGACGACCTCGCCCGGCGGTACGGCGTGCACGACGTCGCCGCGGTGTCCCGCCGTGTCGACGGCACCGCCGAGGCGGGCGAGTTGATGCGTCGGCTGCGGGTCGCGCCACCGGGAACGCTGGCCGGGTTCACCGCAACGCTCACCGACATCACCGACGCGGTGATCCTCACCGGCGGCGACGACGGCACGTCGGTCAGACTGGTGGTGCGACCGTCCGGCACCGAGCCGAAGTTGAAGTGCTACATCGAGGTTCGTTGCGCCGTGGCCAGCGGCCTGGACGACGCCCGCCGGCGCGCCGGCGCGTTGCGCGACGAGCTGATGTCGGTGGCTCGAAGCTTCTAGCAGCTAGCGAGGACCATACTGGCGGTCCCCGGCATCGCCGAGGCCGGGGACGATGTAGGCGTTCTCGTTGAGCCCGTCATCGATGGCCACGGTGAAAAGCCGGGCCGTGGGCACCGTTTCCCCAAGCGCGGCAACGCCTTCGGGGGCGGCCACCGCGCACAGCACCGTGACGTCGGTGGCGCCGCGCTCGAGCAGCAGGCCGACGGTGTACTTCAGCGACCCACCGGTGGCCAGCATCGGGTCGAGCACCAGCACCGGCAGGCCGGCCAGCTCGTCGGGCAGCGACTCGAAATAGCCTGTGGGCCGGTGGGTTTCCTCGTTACGGGCCACGCCGACGAATCCGACCCGGGCTTGCGGCAACAGCGCGAGCGCCTGGTCGACCATGCCCAGTCCGGCCCGCAGCACCGGCACCAGCAGGGGCGGCTTGGCCAGCCGCACCCCCAGCGTTTCGCCCACCGGTGTGCGGATTCCGAAGGTCTCGCGGGGCGCGTCCCGGGTGGCCTCGTAGACCAGCATCGCGGTCACGTCGCGCAGCGCCGCCCGGAAGCCGTCGTCGGCGGTGCGTTCGTCGCGCATCGTCGTCAGCCGGGCGACCGCCAGCGGGTGATCGACAACGCGCACCTCCACGGTGTTCGACCCTATATAACAATCCGGCCGCTTTTCGTTAAACGCCCCGCCGAAACCGGCCGCGTCGGCGCGGCCCGTGGCTCGCGTCCCCCTATGCTCCCGTGGTGCCGGGCGGAATGAGGGGTTCAACGGGGTTGACCGGCAGGGCATTTCGGGTCCTGCACCTGCTCTGCGCGGTCGCGCTGGTGGGGCTCGCGGCCGGCCCGCTGAGCGCGCGCATCGGCCTTGTGGCGGCGGCGATTCCGCAGCCCGCGCACATCGTGATCGTGGTGGAGGAGAACCGCTCCGAAGCCAACATCATCGGCAACAAGTCGGCGCCCTTCATCACCGCCCTGGCCGCCAGCGGCGCCAACATGGTGCAGTCGTTCGCCGAAACCCACCCCAGCGAGCCGAATTACCTGGCGATGTTCGCCGGCAGCACCTTCGGCGTTACCAGCGACCGGTGCCCGGTCAACGCGGGCGACGCCCCCAACCTGGGTTCGGAATTGCTCGCCGCGGGCTACACGTTCGCCGGTTTCGCCGAAGGCCTGCCCGCGGTCGGCTCGCCGGCCTGCACCGCAGGCAAGTACGCGCGCAAGCACGTGCCCTGGGCCAATTTCACCAACGTGCCGCCGGCGAACTCCCTGCCGTTCTCCGCGTTCCCGATGGGCAATTACCCGAGCCTGCCCACCGTGTCGTTCGTCATCCCCAACAACGACGACAACATGCACGACGGGTCGATCGCGCAGGCCGACACCTGGCTCAACCGCGAGCTGTCGGGTTACGCCAACTGGGCGGTGGCCAACAACAGCCTGCTGATCGTGACGTGGGACGAGGACGACAATTCCAGCCGCAACCAGATCCCGACCATCTTCTACGGCGCGCACGTGGTCCCCGGCAACTACGCCGAGCGGATCAACCACTACAACCTGCTCTCCACGATCGAGCAGATGTACGGGCTGCCCAAGACCGGATACGCGGCCGGCGCGCCGCCGATCGCCGATATCTGGGGCTAGAACCCGATGGCCCGATGGCCCGCGTCTTCGGCCGCCGTCGCTATTGTGTGCCGCATGGCTGCTGACCTCGTGCCCATCCGCCTGAGCCTGTCCGACGGCGACCGCTACACCATGTGGGCGCCCCGCTGGCGCGACGCCGGCGACGAGTGGGAGGCCTTCCTCGGCAAGGACGAGGACCTGTACGTCTTCGAAAGCGTCGCCGACCTGGTTGCGTTCGTGCGCTCCGACACCGACAATGACCTGGTCGATCACCCGGCGTGGAAGGACCTGACATCGGCGCACGCGCACAAGTTCGCGCCGGCCGGGGACAAGCAATTCGATCTGGTCGCGGTCGAGGAGCTGGTGTCGGAGAAGCCCACCGAGGACTCGGTGACCGGGCTGGCCCGCACGCTGTCGCTCGTCTCCTCCATCGGGTCGGTGTGCGAGCTCCCGGCGGTGTCGAAATTCTTCAACGGCAACCCGACGCTGGGCACCGTGTCGGGCGGGATCGACCACTTCGCGGGCAAGGCCGGCCTCAAACGCTGGAACGCGATCGGCGAGATCATCGGCCGGGGCTGGGACGACGTGCTGGGCGCGATCGAGGGCATCGTGACCACCCCCGAGGTGGACGAGAAGCTGTCGGCCAAGGCGGCCGACGAGCTGGCCGAGGAGCCGGAGGAAGACGAGGCCGAAGACACCGAGGCCGGCGCGGAGGCGGAGGAGGCCGCGGACGAGGCCGACGAGGCCGAGGAGGCCCCGGAGGATGACGTCGAGGCCGACGAGGAGCCCCGCGCGGCCGGCGACACCGTGATCCTGGGCAGCGACGAGGATTTCTGGCAGCAGGTGGGCATCGACCCGATTCGGATCATGACGAGTTCGGGCACCTTCTACACGCTGCGGTGCTACCTGGACGACCGTCCGATCTTCCTGGGCCGCAACGGGCGCATCAGCGTGTTCACCTCCGAGCGGGCGCTGGCCCGCTACCTCGCCGACGAGCACGACCACGACCTTGCCGACCTGAGCACCTACGACGACATCCGCACCGCGGCCACCGACGGCTCGCTGGAGGTCAAGGTCACCGAGGACAACATCTACGTGCTCAGCGGGCTGGCCGATGACATCGCCGACGGGCCGGACGCCGTGGACCGCGACCAGCTGGACCTGGCCGTCGAGCTGCTCCGCGACATCGGCGACTACTCGGAGGAGGGCACGGTCGATAAGGCGCTCGAGACGGGGCGCCCGCTGGGCAAGCTGGTGGCCTACGTGCTCGAGCCCGGCTCGGTCGGCAAGCCGTCGGCGCCGTACGCGGCGGCGGTGCGGGAGTGGGAGAACCTGGAGCAGTTCGTCGACGGGCGGCTGCGCAGGGAGTAGCCCCCGTTTGACGGGCCCGGAAGTCTCCTCTTTACTGGCGGGTGTCGCTTCCCGGGATAGGCCCGTTGCCCCTGTACGGCTTTCAGCGCCCGGGCATGCTCGTGTTCGGTTTGCTGCCGCTGGGCTTGTTGGCGGTCTACATCCTGGTCCAGGCCCGCCGCCGGCGCCGGCTGCGCCGGTTCACCGAGGAGGCCGTGCCGCAGTCGCCGAGGCGGCACATTCCGATCGCGGTGGCGCTGCTCAGCCTGATCCTGTTGACCATCGCGCTGGCCACCCCCACCCACGACATGCGTATCCCCCGCAACCGGGCTGTCGTCGTGCTGGTCATCGACATGTCGCAGTCGATGCGGGCGACCGACGTCCCCCCCGACCGGCTGACCGCCGCCAAGGTGGCCGGCAAGCAGTTCGCCGACGAGCTGACGCCGGCCATCAACCTGGGGCTGGTGGAATTCGCGGCCAACGCGTCGCTGCTGGTCTCCCCGACCACCAACCGCGAGGCGGTGAAGGCGGCGATCGACAGCCTGAAGCCGGCCCCCAAGACCGCGACGGGCGAGGGCCTGTTCACCGCCCTGCAGGCGATCGCGACGGTGGGCTCGGTGATGGGCGGCGGCGACGGCCCGCCGCCGGCGCGCATCGTGCTGGAGTCCGACGGCGCGGAGAACGTGCCGCTGGACGCCAACGCCCCGCAGGGGGCGTTCACCGCCGCCCGGGCCGCCAAGGCCGCGGGCGTGCAGATCTCGACGATCTCGTTCGGCACCAAGACCGGCGAGATCGAGATGGACGGGCAGCGCGTGGCCGTCCCGGTTTCGACGGACCAGATGAAGACGATCGCCAAGCTGTCCGGCGGGCAGTCCTACACCGCCAGCAACATCGCCGAGCTCAACAAGAGCTACAACGCCATCGAGAAGGACATCGGCTATCGCACCGTGGCCGGCCC
>NZ_LZJA01000243.1:0-503 GCF_001666785.1 Mycobacterium sp. E3305
GCTGGGCTTTCCGACCTTGGACGGCTATTTGAACAACACGGGATCCGCCAAGACCTATTTCGGCGCGATCGTCGGCCGCTATGGCAATCGGATCGCCAAGGGGGCTTTCTCGTTGAACGGCAACGAGTATCACTTGCCGGTCAACAATAACGGCAACAGTCTGCATGGCGGGACCACCGGTTTTGACACCAAGGTATGGCAGGCCAGCGAGCGGAACGACAGTGACAGCGTGGGCCTGACGCTCCAATATGTCAGTCCCGCAGGCGAAATGGGCTATCCCGGGACGCTGACGACAACCGTCACCTACACCCTGAACCAGAAGAACGAACTGCACCTCGACTACCACGCGACCACCGATGCGCCGACCGTGATCAACCTGACCAATCACAGCTACTTCAACCTCGCGGGTGAGGACACGCTCGACATCTACGACCAGAAGGTCACCATCGATGCCGACAACTACACGCCAACCGAGCCCACGAGACCGATCGGTATCGCGGATT
>NZ_LZJA01000244.1:0-40889 GCF_001666785.1 Mycobacterium sp. E3305
GCCGGAACGGTCGACGTCGCCGGGACCACCTGGGTCGTCTACAACGGCGGCGGCCAAAGCGGGGCGGACGCCGAGCCGGTGTGGACCACCCGGCTCACCGGCCCGTCCGGAGCCACCCAGATTGCGATAACCGGTGCCGGTGACACCGATCAATTCCGTACGCTGGCTCGGCGTCCGCCCCGCTTTGGCCGCCGCCGTTGTAGACGACCCAGGTGGTCCCGGCGACGTCGACCGTTCCGGCGGGATAGGCCGACCGGTGGATCGAGCCCACCAGTTTGTCCTCGTCGGCGTTGCTCTGGGTCAGGCTCAGATACATCCCGGTCGGGCTGATGTAGCCGACGGTCGAGGTGGCCGCGTTCACCCGCTGGCCGGTCGCGGGGTCGGCGCGGCCGCCCTGGATCCCGCCCCGGCTGCCGGAGTTGGCCTGCCAGCCGGCGGGCAGCTTGGGCTGCCGGATCGGGAAGCCCAGCGTCGCGGCGTCGGCACGCAGGGCGCCCGACGCGTCGTAGGACGGGACCGCGCCCTGGTGACTGCCGAGCTGGAAGGAGCACATGCCCACCAGGCCGGCCAGCAAGATACAGCCGAGGACCAACGGCATCAGCGACCAGAACATATCGCGGCCGTCCTGCAGCAACCGCGGTTTGGCCGGCCTGGCAGCAGGTCCGGCCACCGGGGCCGGCTCGCCGGCTACCTCGGCATTCGGCGGCAGCTCTTCGGTCATCCCCCGAGTATCCCAGTTCCAGCAGACCGATCCGCTTCTGGGACAATCACCAACCATGACAGTTGAGGGCGACCGCCCGGCCGGGCGGCCACGTGGTGAAGCCCCGGACCGCAACCTGGCACTGGAACTGGTGCGCGTCACCGAGGCCGGGGCCATGGCCGCGGGCCGCTGGGTGGGCCGCGGTGACAAAGAGGGCGGCGACGGCGCGGCCGTCGACGCCATGCGTGAGCTGGTCAACACCGTGTCGATGCGCGGCGTGGTGGTCATCGGCGAGGGCGAGAAGGACCACGCGCCGATGCTCTACAACGGCGAGGAGGTCGGCAACGGCGACGGGCCGGACTGCGACTTCGCCGTCGACCCGATCGACGGCACCACCCTGATGAGCAAGGGCATGCCCAACGCCATCTCGGTGCTTGCGGTCGCCGACCGCGGCGCGATGTTCGACCCGTCGGCGGTGTTCTACATGAACAAGATCGCGGTCGGGCCCGAGGCCGCCAACGTGCTGGACATCACCGCGCCGATCGCCGAGAACATCAAGGCCGTCGCCAAGGTGAAGGCGCTGTCGGTGCGGGACATGACCGTGTGCATCCTGGACCGGCCGCGGCACGCGCAGCTGATCGAAGACGTCCGGCTGACCGGCGCCCGCATCCGGCTGATCACCGACGGGGATGTCGCGGGCGCGATCTCGGCCTGCCGGCCCGACTCGGGCACCGACATGCTGGCCGGGATCGGCGGCACCCCGGAAGGCATCATCGCCGCCGCCGCGATCCGGTGCATGGGGGGCGCCATCCAGGCGCAGCTGGCGCCGAAGGACGACGAGGAGCGCCAGAAGGCGATCAACGCCGGCCACGACGTCGATCGGGTGCTGACCACCGAGGACCTGGTGTCCGGGGAGAACGTCTTCTTCTGCGCCACCGGCGTCACCAGCGGCGACCTGCTCAAGGGCGTGCAGTACTACCCCGGCGGCTGCACCACGCAGTCGATCGTGATGCGGTCGAAGTCGGGCACCGTGCGCATGATCGAGGCCTACCACCGGCTCTCGAAACTCAACGAGTACTCCGCCATCGACTTCACCGGCGACAGCACTGCCGCCTATCCCCTGCCCTGACCGAAAACCAGCGAGGACTGCAACCTATGGCCGATAGCGCCACCGACACCGAATACCGCATCGAGCACGACACCATGGGCGAGGTCCGGGTGCCCGCAAAGGCGTTGTGGCGCGCGCAGACCCAGCGTGCGGTGGAGAACTTCCCCATTTCGGGCCGCGGACTGGAGCGCACCCAGATCCGCGCGCTGGGCCTGTTGAAGGGCGCCTGCGCGCAGGTCAACAAGGACCTCGGGCTGCTGGCACCGGAGAAGGCGGACGCGATCATCGCCGCGGCGGCCGAGATCGCCGACGGCCGGCACGACGACCAATTCCCCATCGACGTCTTCCAGACCGGTTCGGGCACCAGCTCGAACATGAACACCAACGAGGTGATCGCGAGCATCGCGGCGGCCAACGGTGTCACGGTGCACCCCAACGACGACGTGAACATGTCGCAGTCGTCCAACGACACCTTCCCGACCGCGACTCACATCGCGGCGACCGAGGCCGCGGTGCGCCACCTGATCCCGGCGCTCGAGGTGCTGCACGAGGCGCTGGAGAGCAAGGCCCGCGAGTGGCAGACGGTGGTCAAGTCGGGCCGCACGCACCTGATGGACGCCGTCCCGGTGACGCTCGGCCAGGAGTTCAGCGGCTACGCCCGCCAGATCGAAGCCGGCATCGAGCGGGTGCGCGCCACGCTGCCGCGGCTGGGCGAGCTGGCGATCGGTGGCACCGCGGTGGGCACCGGCCTCAACGCCCCCGACGGTTTCGGCGCCAAGGTGGTCGAGACGTTGATCGCCTCCACGGGCCTCAACGAATTGCGCACGGCCACAAATTCTTTCGAGGCACAGGCCGCGCGCGACGGCCTGGTCGAGGCGTCCGGCGCGCTGCGCACCATCGCGGTGTCCTTGACCAAGATCGCCAACGACATCCGCTGGATGGGCTCGGGCCCGCTGACCGGCCTGGCCGAGATCCAGCTGCCGGACCTGCAGCCTGGTAGTTCGATCATGCCGGGCAAGGTGAATCCCGTTCTGCCCGAGGCGGTTACGCAGGTGGCCGCGCAGGTGATCGGCAACGACGCGGCCGTCGCCGTCGGCGGTCTGTCGGGCGCCTTCGAGCTCAACGTCTACATCCCGATGATGGCCCGCAACATCTTGGAATCGTTCAAGCTGCTGACCAACGTATCGAGGCTGTTCGCGGAGCGCTGCATCGTCGGGCTCAAGGCCAACGTCGACCACCTGCGGGAGCTGGCCGAGTCGTCGCCTTCTATCGTGACGCCGTTGAACTCGGCGATCGGCTACGAGGAGGCCGCCGCGGTGGCCAAGCAGGCGCTCAAGGAGCGCAAGACGATCCGCCAGACCGTGATCGACCGCGGGCTGATCGGCGACAAGCTTTCGGAGGAAGAACTCGACCGCCGCCTCGACGTCTTGGCGATGGCCAAGGTCAAGCCGGCGAAGTAGGCGGGTGTTGCAGCGATGACGACTCCGCCCGGCGGCCCCTACGGTCAGGGACCCTACGGAAACCCCTATGGGCAGCAACCCTATTGGGGCGGCCCGCCGCAGGGCGGCCCGCCGCAGGGCGGCCCGCAACCGTACCCGCCGACCGGTCCCTACCCGTACCCGCCCCAGGGCTATCCGCAACCGGGACAGCCATTCCCGCCCGGGCCGTATCCGCCGGGGCCGCCACCGCGCGGACCTGGCTCGAAGCTGCCCTGGCTGATCGTCGGTGGCCTCGTCATCCTGGCCGTCATCGCACTGGTGGCGACCCTGATCGTGATGCGGGGCGGCAGCCACGGCAAGTCCCCGACCGCTGCGCCCTCGACGTCCACCAGCACCAGCAGCCAACCGAGGGGCCAGCAGACCGCCACCGATTGCACCCCGAACGTCTCCGGCGGTGAGATGCCGCGGACCGACTCGATCACGGCCGGCAAGCTCTCGTTCCCGGCGAGCTCGGTGCCGCCCAACTGGACCGTGTTCTCCGACGACCAGAACCCGAACCTGATCGGCGCCGTCGGCGTCGCCCAGGAAGTGCCCGGGGCCAGCCAGTGGATGATGACGGCCGAGGTCGGCGTCACCAACTTCGTCGCCAGCATGGACGTCACCGCGCAGGCGTCGAAGCTGTTGCAGTGCATCGCCAACGGACCCGGCTACGCGAACGCGCAGCCCACACTCGGCCCGGTGAAGTCGTCGTCGATCACGGTCGACGGAACCAAGGCCGCCCGCGCCGACGCCGACATCACGATCGCCGACCCCACCCGCAACGTCAAGGGCGACTCGGTCACGGTGATCACCGTCGACACCAAGCCGGTCACCGCCTTCATCGGCAGCACCCCGATCGGTGACGCCGCGTCGGCGGGCATCATCGGCAAGATCATCGCCGCGCTCAAGGTGAACAAGTCCTGACGCGGTTCCGGCGCCCTACCTCGTCGGCGCCGAGACCTGGGTAGCTTCCGAGCGTCCCCGCAGGACGGTGGAATAGCACTCGGCCCAATGCGTTTGCTCGGCCTCGCCGGCCCGCTCGATTGCTCCCGCCGCACACAGAATCCGCCGGTCGGCGGTCTTGGCCAGATCGGCCAACCGCGCGGCCTCGTTGACCGCGTCGCCGATCACCGTGTACTCGTAACGGTTCTCCGCGCCGATGTTGCCGGCGAAGACCCGGCCCGCCGAGACGCCGATGCCGAAATCGACGGGCAGGCGCCGCAATTGGGTACCCAGGGCGCGGGCGGTCGCCAGTGCGGCGGACGCAGGCTCGCTGGTGGCCAACGGCACTCCGAAGACGGCCAGCGCGGCATCCCCCGCGAATTTGTTGATCAGCCCGTGGTGTTCGTCGACGGCGTCGACGACGATGCGGAAGAAATCGTTGAGGATTTCGGCAACCTCTTGGGGCGGAAGGTTTTCCGCCAGCTGCGTCGATCCCACCAGGTCGATGTAGAGAACCGCCGCCTCGACCACGTCTCCCGACAGCGAGGCGCCCTGGTTGATGGCGCGCTGGGCGACGTCGGCCCCGACGTGGCGCCCGAACAGGTCGCGCAACCGGTCTCGCTCCGCCAGCCCGGCCACCATGCGGTTGAAACCCGTTTGCAGTCGCCCGATCTGGGAGCGTTCGTAGGCCCCGACGTAGGTTTCCATGTGGCCATGCTCGACCTCCGCCATCGCGTCGACGACCTCGCCGAGCGGATCAGAGATGGATCGTGACGTCAGGATCATGGTCGGCAGTCCCAGCACCAGCGCCGCCAGCGCGACCACCAGGATCGGTATATCCAGCGACGTCGACTTCTCGATCAGCCAGCCGTACGAACGGAGCACGACCAGCGTCGCGATTACCCCGATCGGGAAGGCGCTGCACAGGAACCACAGCAGCACCAGCCGCGCATACACGCCCGGCACGGTCATCCGCGGTTCGCAGCCGAGCGTGGCGGCGCGCATGATCGGCCGCAGGACGCGCTGCGCCAGCAGCATCGCCGTGCCGGCGGCCGCGGGTCCGCCCAGCAGCGCGCCCAGGGCGATGGGCAACAACAGCTGCGCCCCGCCGCGAAGATTGAGCAACATGAAGATGGTGCCGGTGACGGCCCAGGCCCCGAACAGGATCGTCGATTGGCGACCTGGCAGCTTCAGTGCCGCTTCCCGCTGCTCCTGGGTGGGCTCGGCCCCGGCGACAAACCAGCGCAGCGTCGGGGTCGCGCTCACGACGCCCGCCGCCGCGACGCCGGCGACGCCGAGCGTGACGAGCACCAACACTGCCGCCGTGTTGTTCTTCGCGAAGTCCGCATTCTCGCCGATGGAGGTGTGGCCCCGCAACGGGATCAAGATGGCGGCCGCCTCGATGACGGCCAGAAAGTAGGACAGGGAAAGATCCAACCCGTATTGAATGGCTAACCGGCGGAGGGACTTTCGCTGCAATGCCGTGTGGGGGCCGGCGTTCCGAAGCCAGGCGGCCGTACGCGTCCCAACGCTTGTGCTAGGCACCGTTGTTGGGTCCGCCCGAGTTCTGGCCCGGGATGTCGGTGATCGGGAAATTGGGCATCGGCTTGGGCGACGGCGTGTTCGGCAGGGTGGGGATGTCGCTCGCCGGGATGTCGTGCAACTCGTTGGCGGGCGGCCCGTTCTCGCGGCTGCCGTAGCTGCTACCGGGCGTCCGCGGGCCGAGCAGTTCGCTGACCGTCACCATCCGGTAGCCGTTGGCCTTGAGCACCGGAAGGAATTGGTAGACCAGATCGACGGTGCTCGAGTAGGTGTTGTGGAACAACACCACCGAACCCGGCTTGATGTACGTCATCAGCATGTAGCGCGTCGCGGCCGTGTTCGAGTCGTTGGCCCAATCGAACGGGATGACATCCCAGAGGATTTCGGCGAGGCCGAACTTCGCCGCGGTCTGCCGCACCGCGTCGCTGGACAAGCCGCCCGCGGGGCGATACAACGTCGGCGTGCGCCCCGTCGCGGCGGTGATCGCGTCGTTGGCCTTGGCGAACTGGGGGGCGATGTCTTCCGGCGGGATGGTCGCCATGTTGGGGTGCTCCCACGTGTGGCTGCCGATCTCCATCCCCGCATCGGCGATCCGCTTGGCGCCCACCGGGTTGGCGGCGACCTTGTTGCCGATCAGGAAGAAGGTCGCCTTCGCGTCGTTGTCCTTCAGGATTTGCAGCAGCCGCTCGTCGAAGGGCCCGGGCCCGTCGTCGAACGTCAGCGCGACGCACTTGACCACCGAGCAGCTCAGGTTGTCGGCGCGGGTCACATGGCCGGTCAGCCCGCCGATGACCAGCACGGCGACGGCCGCGACGACACCGACCACCATGCGCCCATAGCGCCAGGCCTGGTTGTCGGGTCGTTTCGGCACCGTCGAAGTTTATCGAACGCGTGGCCAGGCGAAATGCGCCGTCACTGCGGGCCGGCGATCTCCTCGAGCATCTCGGTGACCAGCGCGGCGATCGGCGACCGCTCGCTGCGCAGCAGCGTGATGTGGGCGAACAGCGGGTGCCCCTTGAGCTTCTCGATCACCGCGGCGACCCCGTCGTGCCGGCCGACCCGCAGGTTGTCCCGCTGGGCGATGTCGTGCGTCAGCACCACCCGCGAACCGGCGCCCAGCCTGGACAGCACCGTCAGCAGGACGTTGCGCTCCAGCGACTGCGCCTCGTCGACGATCACGAACGAGTCGTGCAGTGAGCGGCCCCGGATGTGGGTCAGCGGCAGCACCTCGAGCATGCCCCGGGAGAGCACCTCCTCCAGCACCGCCGGGCTGGCCAGGCCCTCGAGCGTGTCGAAGACCGCCTGCGCCCAGGGGCCCATCTTCTCGCTCTCGCTGCCCGGCAGGTAGCCCAGCTCCTGGCCGCCGACGGCGTAGAGCGGGCGGAAGACCACCACCTTGCGCTGGGTCCGCCGTTCCAGCACCGCCTCCAGGCCGGCGCACAGCGCCAGCGCCGACTTGCCGGTGCCCGCCTTGCCGCCCAGCGACACGATGCCGACGGACTCGTCGAGCAGCAGGTCGAGCGCCACGCGCTGCTCGGCGGACCGGCCGCGCAGGCCGAACGCCTCGCGGTCGCCGCGCACCAACTGGACGCGCTTGTCCGCGTTCACCCGGCCCAGCGCGTGCGAGCTCCCGCCGAGAAGCCGAATGCCGGTGTGGCAGGGCAGGTCCCGCGCCTCGGCCAGGTCTATCTCACCCTCGGCGAACAGCGCGTCGATGTCCTCGGTCGCGGTCTCGATCTCGCGCATCCCCGACCATCCGGAGGCCACCACATCCTGCGCGTGATACTCGTCGGCGGCCAGGCCGACCGCGGCGGCCTTGACGCGAAGGGGAATGTCCTTGCTCACCAACGTGACTCGCCTGCCCTCGGCGGCGAGGTTGGCGGCGCAACTCAAGATCCGGCAGTCGTTGTTGTCGCTTCGGAACCCGGCGGGCAGCACCGCGGGATCGGTGTGGTTGAGCTCGACGTGCAGCGTACCGCCTTGCGCCCCAACGGGAATAGGCTGATCAAGCCGTCCGTGCACGAGCCGGAGATCGTCGAACAAACGCAACGCCTGACGGGCGAACCACCCCAACTCGTGGTGATGCCGTTTGGCCTCCAGTTCGCTGATCACCACCAGCGGGACCACCACCTCGTGCTCGGCGAACCGGCTACACGCCCAGGGGTCGGACAGCAGCACGGAGGTGTCGATCACGTAGGTCCGGATTTCGGTCACGTAGCGCTCCTCGAGCGGGGTAAGCCCGCGCGGACCCGCACAGGCATGTCGGCGGGAACTGCGGCACCAGGACCGGGGCCGGTCCTTCCGTTGTGATGACGGGAGGTGCCGCCCTGGCAGCTGAGCATGACGCTGACCATCGAGAACGACGCTACTCTCGTCGCCGCTTTGCAGCAGCGCAGGCGCGCCGAGGTCTAAGCGCTCACGCGCGAGAATCGGCTAGCTGATGACGAACTGCTTGAGGGCGGGCTCGTCGGCGACACCCCATGCGGTGATGCGATCCGAGATCGCCTGCCGCAGCTGCTGTTGGTCGAAGATGCCCGCATCGGCGACATTGCGCAGCTTGTCCTGATAGGAGTCGATGTCCGCGCCGGGCACCTGCAGGTCGGCGGCGCGGGCCGCGATGGCGGCAATCGTCTCGTCGCGGGTGTACTGCAGGCAGTGCTCGACGAGGTTGGAGAAGAACAGTTCGTGCCGACGCTCGTCGCGTGCGATGCGGTCGATGAGCCCGGCCAGGATGGGCTCTTCGAGCTTCGCGGCCAGGTTCTCGCAGAAGATGGCGTAGGTGCGCTCGGAGAAAGCCATGTGCACCAGGGTCTCGACCTGCGTGTAGGTGTCCGCACGGTAGCCCTTCATGACGTACTCGACCCGGGCCTCCTCGTTGGCGGTCGGGTCGACCTCACGGGTGACCACCAGGTATTCGCGCAGCGCGATGGCGTGCAGGTGCTCCTCGGCGGTCCACCGGCCCAGCCAGCGACCCCACCAGTCTTCGAGGATGAAGTGCTCGACGAGTTCGCGGTGGTGTCCGGCCAGGTTGTCCTTGAGCAGCAGCAGGATCTCGCAGGCGTCCGTGTACTCGCGGGGAAGCGTCGCGTCGGACGGCTGCCAGTCCCGTCCACCGAGGAAGGCGAAGTTTTCGCCGCGGTCGAACGGCACGTAGTCGTGGGCGAACCAGATTTCCTCGGTGTTGAGGTGGCGGTCCATGTTGGCCTCGCACACCGGCTCGAGTTCCAGGGTCAGCGCGTTAGCTACAGGTTTCTGTGCCATGCGGTTACTGTAACTCGCATACACAGGTTCGTGAAATCGCCCGGCCCGTGTCGTGACAACTGGTGACTTTGGTCCCTGATCCGCCTCAGCGGTCGACCAGCGTCCACTCCTCGAGGCCGTCGTACAGCGGAAAGTCACGGGCGAGGCGGGTCACCCGCTGGCGCAGGGCCGTCAGGTCGGCCGCGGTGCCCGCCGCCAGCGCCGTGGCGATGACGTCGGCGACCTCGGTGAACTCCGCATCCCCGAAGCCGCGGGTCGCCAGCGCGGGCGTCCCCACCCGCAGGCCCGAGGTCACCATCGGCGGCCGGGGGTCGTTGGGAACCGCGTTGCGGTTGACCGTGATGCCGATCTCGTGCAGCAGGTCCTCGGCGGCCTTGCCGTCGAGCGGGGAGTTGCGCAGGTCGACCAGCACGAGGTGGACGTCGGTGCCGCCGCTGACCACCGACACGCCGGCCTTGGTGACGTCGGGGGCCGTCAGCCGGTCCGCGATGATGCGGGCGCCCGACAGGGTGCGCTGCTGGCGGTCGGCGAACTCGGGGGTGCCGGCGATCTTGAGCGCGACGGCCTTGCCCGCGATGACGTGCATCAGCGGTCCGCCCTGCTGGCCGGGGAAGACCGCGGAGTTGATGGACTTCGCGTATTCCTGCTTGCCGAGGATCAGGCCGGAACGTGGGCCGCCGAGCGTCTTGTGCACCGTCGTGGACACCACGTCCGCGTGCGGCACCGGCGAGGGGTGCAGTCCGACGGCGACCAGGCCGGCGAAGTGCGCCATGTCCACCCACAGCTTGGCGCCGACCTCGTCGGCGATCGAGCGGAACGCCGCGAAGTCCAGGATCCGCGGGTAGGCGGACCATCCGGCGATGATGACCGCGGGGCGGAACTCGAGCGCCTTGGCCCGCACCGCGTCCATGTCGACCAGGTGGGTCGTGGGATCCACACCGTAGAAGCCGGTTTCGTAGAGCTTGCCGGAGAAGTTCAGCTTCATCCCGTGTGTCAGGTGACCACCGTTGGCCAGGTCGAGGCCCAGCAGGCGGTCCCCCGGGGTCATCAGCGCGTGCAGGACGGCGGCGTTGGCCTGCGCGCCCGAATGCGGCTGCACGTTGGCGAAGTCGGCCCCGAACAGCGCCTTGGCCCGGTCGCGGGCGATGTTCTCCACGACGTCGACGTACTCGCAGCCGCCGTAGTACCGCCGGCCGGGCAGCCCCTCGGCGTATTTGTTCGTGAGCACGCTGCCCTGGGCCTGCAGCACCGAGCGCGGCACGAAGTTCTCCGAGGCGATCATCTCCAGCGTGTCGCGCTGGCGGCCCAGCTCCTTGCCGAGCAGCTCGGCGATGTCGGGGTCGACCTCGGCGAGCGGGGAGGACATCACAGAGGTCGAGGGCCGGGCGTCGGGTGCAGCAGTCACGGCGCCAGTCTATCCAGCGACGGTTTAGCCAGCCCAGCCGTCGGGCGCGCGTCCGCCCCTGCAACACTTGCACCATGCCGCGGCTTAGCGAGCCGAGCCCCTATGTGGAGTTCGACCGAAAGCAATGGCGCGCGCTTCGCATGTCGACGCCGCTGGCCCTCACCGAAGAGGAATTGGTTGGCCTGCGCGGTCTCGGCGAGCAGCTTGACCTCCTCGAAGTGGAAGAGGTCTACCTGCCGCTGGCCCGGCTCATTCACCTTCAGGTCGCCGCCCGCCAGCGGTTGTTTGCCGCCACCGCGGAGTTCCTCGGTGAGCCGCAGCAAAATCCGGACCGGCCGGTGCCGTTCGTGATCGGCGTGGCCGGCAGTGTCGCGGTGGGCAAATCCACCACCGCCCGCGTGCTGCAGGCCCTGCTCGCCCGCTGGGATCACCACCCGAGGGTCGACCTGGTGACCACCGACGGCTTCCTGTACCCGAACGCCGAACTCGGCCGGCGAAACCTGATGCACCGCAAAGGTTTTCCGGAGAGCTACAACCGCAGGGCGCTGATGCGGTTCGTGACGTCGGTCAAGTCCGGCTCGGACTACGCGTGCGCGCCGGTCTACTCGCACCTGAAATACGACATCATTCCCGGGGCCAAGCACGTGGTCCGCCATCCCGACATCTTGATCCTGGAGGGCCTCAACGTGCTGCAGACCGGGCCGACCTTGATGGTGTCGGACCTGTTCGACTTCTCGCTGTACGTGGACGCCCGGATCGAGGACATCGAGCAGTGGTACGTGTCGCGGTTCCTGTCGTTGCGGGGCACCGCCTTCGCCGACCCCGAATCGCACTTCCACCACTACTCCGCGCTCAACGACACCAAGGCCGTCGCCGCGGCGCGCGAGATCTGGCGATCCATCAACCGTCCGAACCTGGTCGAGAACATCCTGCCCACGCGGCCCCGGGCCACCCTGGTGCTGCGCAAGGACGCCGACCATTCCATCAACCGGCTCCGGTTGCGCAAGCTCTAGCGGTCACGCCGTTTCGAGGCGGCGCACCCCCAGGTACTGCAGCCCGGCGAACGCCGCGGTGTACACGCCGACGGCCAGCGTGGCAGCGATCCCGGTGGCGGACAGCGGAAACACGCCCGCGGCCACGATCGCTGCCAGCGTGAACACGACGTTGGCCACGATGACGCCGATGCCGACGCGGCGCAGGTTCGGCGCCGCCGCAACGAGGAACACGGCCAAGCCGCTGAACACGAACAGGGCGCCGAGGCTGTACTCCTGCAACGACGTCAGGCCCGTCAGCGATGAAAGTGGGTCGGCGAGAAAGGCGATGGCCAAACCGCACAGTCCCGTGAGGGTGGCGTCGGCGCGCATGGCGAAACGCAGCAGCGAGTCGGTCGCGTCGTACAGGGGTCGGGTCGCCAGACCGGGTGCGCCAGATGCATACATCATGTGATTACTCCTCGCGATGGCGATTGGGGGTCGAACATCAGCGTGCCGCCGGCCCACTGCCATATCGACTCGTGGCACTGCCAACTACTGCCACGCATACACAGACCAGCGAGTTCACTCGGCTATTCCCGTTTGCGGTCCCGAATCCCGATTGTTATTCGACAGACGCCAGCCTGGCGCTCAGCAGCCCCAGCAGTCACACATTTTCGGGGACACGCGGTGTGCCCGCCTCAGCGCGACAGTCGCGCCTCCGGCGGGTGTCCGACCGCGGTGTCGCTGCGAGTCGGGCACGACGCCGCCCGCGCCGGTGACGGAAGTGACGGACGCCGGGGTCGAGCGGCTAGTCGCTGGTCACGGGGACCCGGGCCCGCAGGTCCGCGGCGATCAACCGGGCGGCGGCGTTCTGCCAGTTGTGCAGCGAGCGTTGCGGCACGTCGGTCACCAACCACTGCCAGGCCTGCCGGGCGATCGGATCCAGTCCCGCGGCGGTGGCATTCTGCGCGTAGGCGCGCACCCCGACGACGTAGGGGAAGTACAGCGAGTTGTAGTGCCGCCACTGCTCGGTGGTCCCGAAGTCGCCGGCGTCGCGCGGTTTGAGCCGCCCGATCGCCTCGGCGAGAACCGCCTTGAGCTCGTTGGCCCGCTCCAGCGGATGGTCGGGTGCGCCCCGCGCGGCGAGCCGCTCGTCGATGACGGGCAGCGCGGTCAACGGGCTGGCGACCAGTTTGCTCAGGTCGGCGTAGTGCGTCAGGGCCCGGCGGGTGAGCCTGGCGAACGTGGCGTCGTCGACGTGGTTGAGCGGATCCACCGACCGCAGCGGCAGCGCCGCGCCGGTGTTGCGCAGCGCCGCCCGATCCTCGCGCAGCGCAGGCGATTTCGAGAACGCCAGCCGGTCGAGAACCCCTGCCAGCGGATCCGCGAGCACCTGCACGGCGATCGCGACGGCCAGGCTGGTGAACAGCAGCACGGTGAGCGCGGTCTGCGCGGCGCGGTCGTCGCGCGTCAGCGCCAGGCCGATCAGCGCCTGGGCGCCGAAGAGCACCGCCACCGCCACCGAGCCGGCGAACGAGCGGAGCATGTCGGCGCGCAACGCCTGGCCCTCGTCGAACGCGTCCCACAGGGCCACGGCGATCCCGAGGGAGAGGACGTCGAGGCTCGTCGATGCGAGCGCAACCCAGCTGGGCACCAGGCCCAGCGGAATGATCAGGATGGCGTTGCCCAGCGCGAAGAACAGGGTCGCGACGACGGCGAGCCCGACGGCCGACCGCGGCCGGCGGGGCTGCCGCAACGCGACCGCCATCGCGCCGAAGGTGGACACCGAGATCACCGCGAACATCACCCAGTGGCCCGTGCGCAGCGGCCCGTCGACACTGCCGGCCAGCATTGCCCCGACCAGCGTGAGCGCCGCGACCCCGGCGACCAGCAGCACCTCTCGGGTGCGCGCCCTCGAACCGTCGCTGGGCCGGCACAGCTCGACGAGCACCGCGAACCACGCCACACCGGGGATCGCCACCAGGTAGATCTCGACGCGGGCGAGCAGGTGCGCGGACGCCGGGCTGACGGTCCGCACGCCGTCCAGCCCCACCACGAACGCGAAGCCGCAGAGCCCGATCGCCGCCAACACCAGAACCGGCTTACGTGGATCGCGAGCCAGCAGGTACAACCCGAGCCAGCCGCTCAGCGTGAACACCACCGCCGACAGCGCAGCCATGAACCTAGTTTGTCACGGAGTCGAACGACCGCTGAGCCCCTCGGCTACTTGCCGTACCGGCGGTGCCGCTGGCTGTAGTCGCGCAGCGCACGCAGGAAATCGACCCGGCGGAATGCGGGCCAGTGCGCCTCCGTGAACCACATCTCCGAATACGCGCTCTGCCACAGCAGGAACCCGGAGAGGCGTTGTTCCCCCGACGTTCGGATGACCAGGTCGGGATCGGGTTGCCCGGAGGTGTACAGGTTTTCGGAGATGCCGTCGACGGTCACCGCGTCGATGAGCTCCTCGGCGGACGCACCGTTGGCGAGCTCCTTGCTCAGCAGCGCCCGCACCGCGTCGACGATCTCGCGACGGCCGCCGTAACCCACCGCGACGTTGACGTGGAACGGCGCCACGACGGGCGTCGACTCCACCGCGCCGCGCAGCCGCCGGGCCGGTTCCTCGCCGAGCAACTCCAGATCGCCGACGGTGCGCACGCTCCAGCGGTTGGCCGGCGCGCAGATCTCCTCGACGACATCGGTGATGATCTCGATCAGACCGGCCAGTTCCTCGGGATCGCGCTGCAGGTTCTCCGTGGACAGCAGGTAGACCGTGGTCATCTCGATGCCGGCCTCCTGGCACCAGCGCAGCATCTCGGCGATCTTCGCGGCGCCCATGCGGTAGCCGTAGCTGACGTCGGCGTAGCCGGCGTCGCGGGCCCACCGCCGGTTGCCGTCGCACAGGACCGCGATGTGGCGGGGCAGGTCGGATTTGGACGACGCCAGACCCTGCCGCAGCCGCAGCTCGTAGACGCGATACAGCGGCTCTTTGAGACGCGGCGGGATAATTTCCACGGAGACTCAGCCTACTGTGAGCTACACCAAATTCCCCCCTGCTGATCCGGCGATCTCACCGCGATGCGAACACCCCTCCGCGGCGGTTGCCGATTACTGTGGCGGGTAAGCAGCCACTGGCAGTTTCCCGACCTGCACGACGAGGCCCCAGGAGATATGAGTAGCCAGACGAGCACACCCGCCACCCCAGAGCGCGGAGCCGAGGCGATCACGCCGGGCAATACGGTCGAACAGCTTGTCGAAGGCGCGGCCAGCGTCCTCACCAAGCCCCGCATGCGCGGCTGGATCCACTTCGTCTCCGCCTGGCTGGCGATCATCACCGGTGCCACCCTGGTCTCGGTGTCGTGGGCCGCGTCCTCGCCGCGCGCAGGGCACTCGACGCTGGTCTACGCGGCGGCCACGGTGGCGATGTTCGCCGTCAGCGCCACCTACCACCGGGTGCAGTGGAAGTCGGCGGCCGCCCGCAACCTGATGAAGCGGCTCGACCACTCGATGATCTTCGTGTTCATCGCCGGCAGCTACACACCGTTCGCCCGCCTGGCCATGCCGCAGCAAACCGGGATGGAGGTGCTGTGGATCGTCTGGGGCGGCGCGGTGGCGGGCATCCTGCTCAAGGTGTGCTGGCCGTCGGCGCCGCGCTGGCTGGGCGTGCCGCTGTACATCGTGCTGGGCTGGGTGGCCGTGTGGTACTGCCCGACCATCCTGCACAAGGCCGGGGTGGCCGCGATGGTGCTGCTGGCCGTCGGCGGCGTCTTCTACAGCGTCGGCGGCATCTTCTACGCGCTGCGCTGGCCCGACCCGTGGCCCAGCACGTTCGGCTACCACGAGTTCTTCCACGCTTTCACCGCCGTAGCGGCGATCCTGCACTACATCGCCATGTGGTTCGCGGTGTTCTACGTCGGCAACCAGGCGTGGCTGCACTGAGCGGCTAGGAGTGGGTGACGTCGGCCGCTGACCAGTAGGCCTTCATGTGGGCGACCTTGCCGTCCTCGTCGAACGCCATCACGTCGATCGGCTCGATCACCATGCGGTGCTCCCCGGCGGTGATCGTGAGGCGGAAATGGAAGGCCGCCTCGTTGCCGGCCACCCGCAGCGTAACCAACTCGCACTCGCGCTGGACGTCGTTGACCGCGGAGTAGAAGCCGTGGATCGCCTGGCGCCCGATGTGCACCTCGCCACCGACGGGATCCTCGACCGTGGCGTCATCGGCGTAGAGCTCGACCAGTTCGTCGGCGCCGCCCTTGGCGACCAGTTCGATGTAGCGGTTGACCGTGTCGGTGATCTGTTCGGCGCTCGGCATGAAACGTCACGCTACCGTGGCGCCGCCAGCGCCTCCGCGAGGTCTTCGGCGGTGGTGACCGGCAGGTCGCACACCCGGCCGCGGCACACGTAGGCGGCGTCGGCGGCGGCCACCCGGTCGCGGCCGGCCAGCAGCGCCGACGAGTCCTTTTCGCCGCCCACGACGATCGCCCCGCCGGGCGCCAACCGTCGCGCCTCGGCCAGCAGCGGCGACCGCGACGGATCGCAGGCGACGGCGATCTGCAGCGGCCCCCGGATGGCGGCTTCGGCGACCGCCAGCCAGTGGCCCGCCGAGCGCGGCGCGCGCTCGAGCAACAGCGAATGCGCGCCGAGCGCCTCGCCCGCCGCCCGCAGGTACCGCTCCGCGCGCTGCCCCTCAACCAGGT
This sequence comes from Mycobacterium sp. E3305, assembly GCF_001666785.1. NCBI lineage: Bacteria > Bacillati > Actinomycetota > Actinomycetes > Mycobacteriales > Mycobacteriaceae > Mycobacterium > Mycobacterium sp. E3305. The sequence continues at coordinate 16,108 of NZ_LZJA01000244.1, forward strand.
GCGCCGCGGTCAGCAGCGCCTCGGTGATCGAGGACGCGCCGGACGGGGTCGCGCCGTCCAGCGGGTCGGCGGGCCGCACCATCAGCCGCTCGGCGTCGTCGGCGGTGTCGAACCAGCGACCCGGTTGCTCCGGGTCGGCGAAGTGCCGCAGCGCGGTGTCGAGCAGCTCGGTCGCGGCGGTCAGCCACCCGGCGTCGGCGTCCAGCTGATGGAGCGCGAGCAGGCCGGTGGCCAGCGTCGCGTGATCCTCGAGGATGGCGGCGCTGTCGCCGACCACGCCGCCGAGGCTGGCCCGCCGCAGCCGCCCGTCGACGAGGTGCCAGCCCAGCAGCGCGGTCGCGCAGTTCCGCGCGGCGCGGGCGAGGTCGGGGTCGTCCAACGCGACGGCGGCTTCGGCCAGCGCGGTGATCGCCAGGCCGTTCCAGGACGTGACGACCTTGTCGTCACGCCCGGGTTGGGGTCGGGCCAGGCGGGCGGTCAGCAGGGCGGCCCGCACCCGCTCCAGCCGTTGCGGGTCGTCAGGATCGGCGGGGGCTTGCAGCACCGAGGTTCCGTGTTCGAACGTGCCGGTCGCGTTGACCGCGAAAAACGTTGCGGCCCAAGGGCCATCGTCGGGGCCGAGCGCCTCGGTCAGCTGCTCGGGCGTCCACACGTACGTCGAGCCCTCGCGGCCGTCGGCGTCGGCGTCCAGCGACGACGTGAATACGGCGCCGTCGGCCAGGTCGTCGAGCAGAAACCGCGCCGTCTGGGCGGCGACCCGGCACGCCAACGGGTCCCCGGTGCGCCGGGCCCAGTGCGCGTAGGCGCGCAGCAGCAACGCGTTGTCGTACAGCATCTTCTCGAAATGCGGTACCACCCAGGCGTTGTCGACGCTGTAGCGGGCGAAGCCGCCGGCGAGCTGGTCGTAGATGCCGCCGCGGGCCATCGCGGTACAGGTGCGCGCGACCGCATCCAACGCCGCCTGGGATCCGGTGCGTTCGTAGTTGCGCAGCAGCGCCTCGAGAATCGCCGACGGCGGGAATTTGGGTGCGCCGCCGAAGCCGCCGCGTGCGGTGTCCTGGTCGTGGAGCACCGCGGCCACCGCGTGGTCACACAGCGCGGGCGCGACGTCCGGGCCGCCGGAGGGCAGGCCCGCCGACATCGCACGCAGCTCGCCGGCGATGGCGTCGGACGCCTCCTCCACCTCGCCGCGGCGCTGGCGCCAGGTGGCGGATACGGCCGAAAGAAGTTGCAGAAAGCCCTCTTTCGGGTAGTAAGTGCCGCAGAAGAACGGCCGGCCGTCCGGCGTCAGGAAACACGTCATCGGCCAACCGCCGTGCCCGGTCAGCGCGACGGTGGCGTTCATGTAGACGGCGTCGAGATCCGGGCGCTCCTCCCGATCGACTTTGATGCAGACGAATCCGGAGTTCATGGCGGCGGCCACCTCGTCGTCCTCGAACGATTCGTGGGCCATGACGTGACACCAGTGGCAGGCCGCGTAGCCGATGGAAAGCAGGATCGGCACGTCGCGCTCGGCCGCGGCCGCCAGGGCCTGCGGAGTCCACTGCTGCCAGTGCACCGGGTTGTCGGCGTGCTGGCGCAAATATGGGCTGGTGGCCAGCCCGAGGGTGTTGGTCGTAGCGGCGTCAGCCCGGCTCATCGCCGGGTCCCGGGGGCCGCTGCGATCCCTTGGCCTGGCCCGGCGGCTGTCCGTCGGCGCCGTCGACCCCTTCGGTCCTCTCGTCGGCGGCCTGGTCGGGCTCGGGCTCAAACGACTTGGGCACCTTCTTGAGCTGCCGGTTCATCGACCGCAGCAGCAACAGCGTGGCGATCAGCAGCAGCACGACGATCAGCAGCCCGATCGGGCTGGCCTTGCCGAAATCGGGCCCGGTGTGCTGCGGCGCGCCGTCCGCCAGCGCGCTCGCCATCAGAAGAACGTGGTTCACCCGTCACTCTCGATTCCGGCGAACAGGTCGTGCTCGGGCAGCCGGACGGGGACCCGCGAGCGCGCGAGCTCGAATTCCTCCGTCGGCCACAGCCGCTGCTGCCATTCGATGGGCGCGGCGAAGAAGTCGTGCTCGGGGTCGATCTGGGTGGTGTGGGCCCGCAGCGCGTCATCACGCTGGCTGAAGTACTTCGAGCACTCGACGCGCGTCGTCACCCGGGACTCGAAGGGGTCGTGCGCGGCGTCCCAATGCTCGAGCCACTTCTTGAACGGGGGTTCCTGGCCGTGCTTGACGGCTTCGTCGTGCAGCAACTGCATCCGGGCCCGCAGGAACCCGTGGATGTAGTAGAGCTTGGACACCGTCCACGGCTCGCCCGCATCGGGAAAACGCCGATAGTCGCCGGCCGCCTCGAAGGCGCCGACCGAAACCTGGTGGCAGCGAATGTGATCGGGGTGCGGGTAGCCGCCGTTCTCGTCGTAGGTGGTGATCACGTGCGGGCGGAACTCGCGTACCACGCGGACCAACGCCTCGACCGACTCCTCCAGCGGCACCAGCGCGAAGCATCCTTCCGGCAGCGGGGGCGGCGGGTCCCCCTGCGGCAAGCCGGAATCCACGAAGCCGAGCCAGGTGTGCTCGACACCGAGGATCTCGGCGGCTTTCGCCATCTCGTCACGGCGGATCTCGGCGATGTGGCCGTGCACCTCGGGCAGGTCCATCGCCGGGTTGAGAATGTCGCCGCGTTCACCACCGGTCAGCGTCACCACCAGCACCCGGTGCCCCTCGTCGGCGTACCGGGCGAGGGTGGCCGCGCCCTTGCTGGACTCGTCGTCGGGGTGGGCGTGCACCGCCATCAACCGCAGCTCGCTCACGTGCCCCCTTGTCGGTCAACTGGTCGCCGGTTGCGAACCTATAATTCCAGTTCTTCAGATCGTTGCATGCTGCCGGCCACCGCCCGGCAGCCGACCATCCAGGCATACCCACCAGATGACCGAAACTTCCGCCTCCCGCCCGGAGAGCCGCTACGGCCGCTCCCGGGTGCCCCGGCGCTGGGTCATCGTCGGCCTCGGCGCGCTGGTGGTCGCCGCCGGCCTGGTCATCGCGGTCGTCGGCTACCACCGGCTGGGCACCAGCGCCGTGACGGGCACGCTGGCCGGCTATCGGCTGGTCGACGACCAGACCGCGTCGGTAACGATCAGCGTGACGCGATCCGATCCGTCGCGACCGGTGGACTGCATCGTGCGGGTCCGGGCCAAGGACGGCAGCGAGACGGGCCGCCGGGAGGTGCTGGTGCCACCGTCCGAGGCGGCCACGGTGCAGCTGACCACCACGGTGAAGTCCAGCAAACCGCCGGTGATGGCCGACATCTACGGGTGCGGAACGGACGTGCCCGCCTATCTGCGGCCGGCGTGAGCCCCCGGACAACAGCCGAACTGCGAATTTGGGGTCATCAATTGTTTGCGCGGTGGTAACATGGGTGAATGCACGGTTCCTGATGGGACCGTGTATTGCTGCATTAAGGCCGTGAGCACAACGGATCGGCAGCACTCGGGGAGAGAACCCGGATACCTCCGGCGGTGGGGTTTAACAGGCTTACGCGGTTTCGCGGAACGACAACACGAGGAGCACGACGAGATGACGGACACTTCGGTGACGTGGCTGACCCAGGAGTCACATGACCGGCTGAAGGCGGAGCTCGATCAATTGATCGCGAATCGTCCGGTCATCGCCGCGGAGATCAACGACCGCCGGGAAGAAGGCGACCTGCGCGAGAACGGCGGCTACCACGCCGCCCGCGAGGAGCAGGGCCAGCAGGAGGCCCGCATCCGTCAGCTGCAGGACCTGCTCAACAACGCCAAGGTCGGCGAAGCGCCCAAGCAGTCCGGTGTCGCATTGCCCGGTTCGGTGGTGAAGGTCTACTACAACGGCGACAAGTCGGACAGCGAGACCTTCCTGATCGCCACCCGCCAGGAGGGCGTCAACGACGGCAAGCTCGAGGTGTACTCGCCCAACTCACCGCTGGGCGGAGCCCTGATCGACGCCAAGGTGGGCGAGACCCGCAGCTACGTGGTGCCCAACGGCAACACCGTCGAGGTCACGCTCGTCAGCGCGGAGCCGTACCACTCGTAACCCAACCGCGAGCAGACGCACAATCGCATCCAACGCGCCTTGCGCGTGCAATTCTGCGTCTGCTCGCGCTGGTCAGCCGAGGGCCTGCTCGAGGTCGGCCAGCAGGTCCGCCTCGTCTTCGATGCCGACCGACAGCCGCACCAGGTCGTCGGGCACTTCCAGTTGGGAACCGGCCGTCGACGCGTGCGTCATGGCGCTGGGGTGCTCGATCAGCGACTCGACCCCCCCGAGCGATTCGGCCAGGATGAACACCTCGGTGCGGGCGCACAGATCCCGCGCGGCCTGCCGGCCGCCCCGCATGCGCACCGACACCATGCCGCCGAACCCGCGCATCTGCCGGGCGGCGACCTCGTGCCCGGGATGGCCCGGCAGGCCGGGATACAGCACGGCGCTCACCGCCGGGTGCCCGGCGAGGTATTCGGCTACGGCCGAGGCGTTTTCGCTGTGCCGCTGCATCCGCAGCACCAAGGTCTTCAGCCCGCGCATGGTCAGGTAGGCGTCGAACGGGCCGGGCACCGCCCCGGCTCCGTTCTGCAGGAACGCGAAAGCCACGTCCAGCTCGGCGTCGTTGGTGATCAGCGCGCCGCCCACCACGTCGGAGTGGCCACCGATGTACTTGGTGGTCGAATGCAGCACCACGTCGGCGCCCAGCGTCAGCGGCTGCTGCAGCGCAGGTGAGGCAAAAGTGTTGTCCACCAACACCTTTGACGAGGACTCCTGACCGACTTCGGCGAGGGCCGCGATGTCGGCGATGGACAGCAGGGGGTTGGTCGGCGTCTCCACCCAGATCAGGCGGGTCTGCGGCGTGATGGCCGCGCGGACGGCGTCGAGGTCGGACAGCGCGACCGGCGTGTAGTGAACGCCCCACTGCGTGAACACCTTGTCGATCAGCCGGAAGGTGCCGCCGTAGGCGTCGTTGGGGATGATCACGTGGTCGCCGGGCCGCAGGATCGCCCGCAGGGCGCAATCGGTGGCGGCCATGCCCGAGGCGAACGCCCGCCCGTGGCCGCCTTCTTCGACCGCCGCGAGCGAGGCCTCCAGCGCGGCGCGCGTCGGGTTTCCGGTGCGCGCGTATTCGAATCCTCCGCGCAGCGTGCCGACGCCGTCCTGGGCGAAGGTGCTGCTGGCGTAGATCGGGGCGTTGACCGCCCCGGTCGCCGGGTCCGGCCGGTAGCCGGCGTGAATCGCTTTGGTGGCGAGTCCGGTGAAGTGTCCGGTGCGGTCGGCGCTCATCGACGATCAGCCTAGGCGACGGCCGCCCCGGCTACCGCGCCCGCACGACTAGCCCGGCAGCTGCTCGGTTCCGTCGGACGGCAGGCAGACGGTCGTCATGATCTTGTCCGCCAGCGTTTGCCGCTTCGAATCCCACAGCGGGAAAAGGAAACCGATGAAGCAGATGATCGCGTCGACGAAGTGCGCCAGGGAACGCACGACCGACATCCCGAAACCGATGGGCTGGCCGGTGACCTCGCTGACCACCTTGAACTTCATCACCGACTTGCCGACGCTCGACCCGGTGGTGCCCTGGCGGTAGCCGTAGTTCCAGATCAGATAGAACAGACCCACCAGCGAGGCCAGCCACTGCGCGGCCAGGCCGATGGTCGAGTTTTGCGTCGCGCAGTACTGGTTGACGGCGTACTGCGTCACGTCGGTGACGCACGCCGTCTGCTGCGTGGCGACGAGGATCCCGGTGCCGATGCCGTGGACGACGGCGTACGGGAGGATGTCGATGACGAACGCCAGGAACCGGCTGAGCCACGGCGTGTAGGACTCCGTCGGCAACGTGCGGATCGCCGGTCCGGGGGGCGGCGGATAGGAACCGCCGGCCGGTGTCGACGACGCGGGCGGGGTCTGCTGACCGCCGGGTGATCCGGGCGGCGGCGGCGGGTAGGCGCCGCCGGGCGGCGGTTGATCGGTCACGAGCACCCCTTCCACTGCGGACCAGCTGAACCAGGCGCCATTACAGTACCCGAGCGCACAGCGGCCGGGCGAGACATCGTCACGCGCCGGACGGGCGCGTCGTCAGCGTCGCCGCGGCCCGTCCGAAAGGAAGCCGAGCAGGTCATATCGGGTGATCACCCCGACGGGTTTGCCCTCCTCGACCACCATCAACGCATCCCAGTCGCGCAGGGCCTTGCCCGCCGCGCTGACCAACTCCCCCGCGCCGATCATCGGCAGCGGCGGGCTCATGTGCAGCGCGACGGCGTCGGCCAACTTGGCCCGGCCCTCGAAGACGGCCGACAGCAGCTCGCGCTCGGAGACGCTGCCCGCGACCTCGCCGGCCATCACCGGCGGCTCGGCGCCGACCACGGGCATCTGGGACACCTCGTACTCGCGCAGGATGCCGATGGCGTCGCGCACGGTTTCGGACGGATGGGTGTGCACCAGGTCGGGCAGGGCGCCGGACTTGCCGCGCAGCACGTCGCCCACCGTGGACTCCTCGGTGGAACCGTCGAGGCGGCTGCGCAGGAACCCGTACGACGACATCCAGGCGTCGTTGAAGATCTTCGCCATGTAGCCGCGGCCGCCGTCGGGCAGCAGCACGACCACCAGAGCGTCGGGGCCGGCCTCCTCGGCGACCTTCAGCGCGGCCACCACCGCCATCCCGCACGACCCCCCGACCAGCATCGCCTCCTCGCGGGCCAACCGCCGGGTCATGTCGAACGAGTCGGAGTCGGACACCGCGATGATCTGGTCGGGCACGGTCGGGTCGTAGGCGGCGGGCCAGAAGTCCTCGCCCACGCCCTCGACCAGGTAGGGCCGGCCGGTGCCCCCGGAGTACACCGACCCCTCGGGGTCCGCGCCGATGATCCGCACGGCGCCGCCCGACACCTCCTTGAGGTAGCGGCCCGCGCCGGTGATCGTGCCGCCGGTGCCGATGCCGGCGACGAAATGGGTGACCTTGCCGTCGGTGTCCGCCCAGATCTCCGGGCCGGTGCTGGCGTAGTGACTGGCCGGGCCCTCGGGGTTGGCGTACTGGTCGGGCTTCCAGGCGCCGTCGATCTCCCGGGTCAGCCGGTCGGAGACGCTGTAGTAGCTGTCCGGGTGCTCGGGCGGCACGGCCGTCGGGCAGACCACCACCTCGGCGCCGTAGGCGAGCAGCACGTTGCGCTTGTCCTCGCCGACCTTGTCGGGGCAGACGAACACGCACTTGTACCCGCGCTGCTGGGCGACCAGCGCCAGGCCGACGCCGGTGTTGCCGGAGGTGGGTTCGACGATGGTGCCGCCGGGCTTCAGGAGCCCGCTCGCCTCGGCGGCGTCGATCATGCGGACCGCGATCCGGTCCTTCGAGCTGCCCCCGGGGTTGAGGTACTCGACCTTGGCCGCCACGGTGCCGGCGCCCTGGGGGACGACGGAATTCAGGCGCACGAGCGGCGTGCCGCCGATGAGCTCACTGATGTGCTGGGCGATCCGCATGCGTTCATCGTGTCAGGCACGTTCCCGCGGTGCACGACGGCTTCCCCCTGACGCCCGCGGCGTTGCGCTAGCCGGTGGCCTCGCGGATGTAGTCGCCGATCTGGCGCAGCGACCGGACCGCCTCGGGGACCATCGGCGCGGCCAACTGGAAGTCGTGAATCTGGCCGGGCCACACCCGCACCTCGGCCGGCACCCCGACCGAGGCCAACCGGCTCGCCGCCAGCCGCGCGTCGTGCAGCAACACCTCGGATCCCGAGACGTGGATCAGCGTCCGCGGCAGGCCGGGCTTGATGTGCTCGATCGGCTCGTAGATCTCCTCGGGCCTCCCCGCGACCTTGTGCTTGGTGGCCGCGCTGGCGACCAGCTCGGCCAGCGCGTCGAACGCCCGGTGCGAGAACATCGCGTCGGTGTTGATGTTGGGATGGGCCTGCTTGTCTTCCTTCGCCAGCTGCAGCAGCGGCGAGATCATCACCAGCGCCGCGGGCTCCTCGCCCTCCTCCTGGAGGCGTTGCGCCAGCGCGAGCGCCAGGTAGCCGCCGGCGGAGTCGCCTGCCAGCACGATCTGATCCGGCTGATATCCGCGCAGCCGCAACCACTGGTAGCCGTCGTGGCAGTCGTCGAGGGCCATCCCGATCGAGTGCTTGGGCAGCAGCCGGTAGTTGACCACCAAGATCGGCGCGTCGGCGGACTGCGACAACGTCTCGACCAGCCGGCCGTGCGAATTGGCCCCGCACGTCAGGAACGCGCCGCCGTGGAAGTAGACGACCACCCGGCGGGTGCCGTCGGCGGGCAGCACGCCGGGCGCGCGCACCAGCTGCGCCGAGGCGTTGGGCAGCTTCACCGTCTCGCGCACGGTGGCCGACACCGGCAGCACCGCCCGGGCCGCCAGGTCGATCAGCCCCCAGGGCCAGGGGAAGTTGGGGACGTGGCTACCGACGGACAGCACCGGCCGGATGGTCACCCGCGACGTCAGGTTGGCCAGCCGCGCAGCAACGCTGGGCCCGGACTCGAGGACCTCGACCGGCGCGCCGTCGCTCATCGCGTACCGGCGCGTTTCCGCGCGACGCGCCTTGAGAATTTGATAAGGACGAAGGGCAGTCCGGGGGGAACCGGATACCTGACCGGGTGCGCTCATGCTCAACACTTCCTACGCCGTTGTAGTGCGATACAGCATGTGACGAGGCAGCTAAGCGTCTGGTTCAGCCGCTCATCCAAGGCACTCAGCCAACCCCGCCGACTCAGCTTGACAGGCACTTCTTAAGAGAACATTTAAAAAGTCTGATTCGTTACCAATTTGATTCCTCCCGTGACCACATTGTTCGTCGCCCGACCCCGCAAACATGCAAGCCCATCTAAAATAGGTTGCGTGACCATGCGGGTGCCCCGTCGTTCGGCGATCGCCCTGGCCACCGCAGGCGCCCTCGCCTCGACAGGAACTGCCTATCTGGGCGCGCGCAACCTGCTCGTCGGTCAGGCGACGCACGCGCGCACCGTCATCCCCAAGTCATGGGACATCCCGCCGCGCGCCGACGGGGTGTACACCCGCGGCGGCGGGCCGGTGGAGCGTTGGCACCGCGGCATGCCCGTCGACCTGCATTTGATGATCTTCGGCGATTCCACCGCCGCCGGGTACGGGTGCGTGAGCCCCGAGGAGGTGCCGGGGGTCCGGATCGCCCGGGGCCTCGCCGAGCAGACCGGCAAGCGGATCCGGCTGAGCACAAAGGCCATCGTCGGCGCCACGTCGAAGGGGGTGTGCGGCCAGGTGGATGCGATGTTCGTGGCCGGGGCGCCGCCGGACGCGGCGGTGATCATGGTGGGCGCCAACGACGTGACGGCCCTCAACGGCGTGAGCCAGTCGGCGCAGCGGCTGGGGCTCAGCGTTCGCAAGCTCCGCGCCCGCGGCGCGGTGGTGGTCGCCGGCACCTGTCCCGACCTGGGTGTCATCACCGCCATCCCGCAACCGCTTCGGTCGCTGGCGCACGAGCGCTGCTCGCAGCTCGCGCGCGCCCAGGCCGCGGCGGTCCGGGCCGCGGGCGGCATGCCGGTACCGCTCGGGCAGTTGCTGACACCCCAATTCCGGTCGACGCCGCACGTGATGTTCTCCCCCGACGGCTTCCACCCGTCCGCCCCGGCGTACGCGATCGCGGCCGACGCGCTGCTGCGCGCGCTGTGCGAGGCGCTGGGCGAGGAGGTCGACATCCCGCCGCTGGAATTGGCGGCGTCGACGACCCCGCCGGTGCTCGGACAGCGGCACACCCGAACCAGCGTGATGTCGCGACTGTGGCGGCGCCCGGCGCCGGGACCCGCCCCGTCCTCGTACCCACCGGTTGGCAACGACTAGATTTGTCCTAGTCCGTCGGCGTCCAGTCAACGGTTTGTGAAGCGAGCTCGCCGGAATCCGGAAGGGATTTGAAGGGAACCGTCATGCCTGAAGCCGTTATTGTCTCCGCCGCCCGCTCGCCGATCGGCCGCGCGATGAAGGGGTCGCTGGTCTCCATGCGACCCGACGACCTGGCCGCCCAGATGGTGCGCGCGGCGCTGGACAAGGTGCCCGCGCTCAACCCCCACCAGATCGACGACCTGATCCTGGGCTGCGGCCTGCCCGGCGGCGAGTCCGGCTTCAACATGGCGCGGGTGGTCGCCGTCGAGCTCGGCTATGACTTCCTGCCCGGCACCACCGTCAACCGGTACTGCTCCTCGTCGCTGCAGACCACCCGGATGGCGTTCCACGCCATCAAGGCCGGCGAGGGCGACGCGTTCATCTCGGCCGGCGTGGAGACCGTGTCCCGGTTCGGCAAGGGCAACTCCGACTCATGGCCGGACACCAGGAACCCGTTGTTCGACGAGGCCCAGGAGCGCACCGCCGCCGCGGCGGGCGGCGCCGACGAATGGCACGACCCGCGGGCCGACGGGAACGTGCCCGACGTCTACATCGCGATGGGTCAGACCGCCGAGAACGTCGCCATCCTCACCGGCGTCAGCCGGGAGGAGCAGGACCGCTGGGGCGTGCGCAGCCAGAACCGCGCCGAGGAAGCGATCAAGAGTGGGTTCTTCGAGCGCGAGATCGTTCCGGTGACCCTGCCCGACGGCACCACCGTCAGCACCGACGACGGCCCCCGTCCCGGTACCACGTATGAGAAGGTCAGCGAGCTCAAGCCGGTGTTCCGGCCCAACGGCACCGTGACGGCGGGCAACGCCTGCCCGCTGAACGACGGCGCCGCCGCGCTGGTGATCACCAGCGACACCAAGGCCAAGGAACTCGGCCTGACCCCGCTGGCGCGCATCGTGTCCACCGGCGTCAGCGGCCTGTCGCCGGAGATCATGGGGCTGGGTCCGATCGAGGCGTCCAAGAAGGCGCTGGCGCGGGCGGGCATGTCGATCAACGACATCGACCTCTACGAGATCAACGAGGCCTTCGCGGTCCAGGTGCTGGGCTCGGCCCGCGAGCTGGGCATGGACGAGGACAAGCTGAACGTGTCCGGCGGGGCGATCGCGCTGGGCCACCCCTTCGGCATGACCGGCGCGCGGATCGCGACCACGTTGATCAACAACCTGCAGACGCACGACAAGACGTTCGGCCTGGAGACCATGTGTGTCGGTGGCGGCCAGGGCATGGCGATGATCATCGAGCGGCTCAGCTGACCGCTCTTCACTAGGTCAAGCGTGCGCCCAGGGCGGCGACACGCCGGGAAGGCCCGCCATGAGCGCACGCTCGGCGGCGTCAGTTCACATTCGACGCCCGGCACGAAAAGACCGGCACGCCTTTGGCGTGCCGGTCTTTTCGTCGACGAGGGTTAGTCGTTCTGCAGATAACTGAGCAGACGCAGGATCTCGATGTACAGCCAGACCAGCGTCACGGTCAGGCCCAGCGCGATGCCCCAGGCCGCCTTGTCCGGCGCCCCGGCGCGCACCATCTGGTCGGCGGCGTCGAAGTCGATCAGGAAGCTGAACGCCGCGATCCCGATGCACACCAGCGAGAAGATGATGGCGATCGGTCCGCCGCTGCGCAGGCCCAGGCCGGTACCGCCGCCGACGTGGAACATCGCGAGCACGAAATTGCCGAGCATCAGGAACAGCACGCCGAACATCGCGGCGACCAGCATCCGGGTGAACTTGGGCGTGACCCGGATGGCCCCCGTCTTGTAGACGACGAGCATGCCGAAGAACACCCCGAAGGTGCCCAGTACGGCCTCCCCGATCAATGCGCCGGCATTGGCGTGCGAGACGGAGAAGTTGGCGAACACGAACGAGATGGCGCCCAGGAAGAGCCCCTCGAGCACGGCGTAGCTGAGCACGATGGCCGGGCTGTCCTGCTTGCGGCCGAACGTCGCGACCAGCACCAGCCCCAGGCCGCCCAGCGCGCCGATCATTGTCAGCGGCATCGCCAGCGCCAGGTTGGACGCCACCAGGAAGTAGGAGACCACGGCGGACACCGCCAGCACGGCCAGCGTGATGCCGGTCTTGGTGACGACGTCGTCGATGGTCAGCGGACGCGAAGCCCTGGCCTCCTGGTACGGAGCTGGGTAGGGCGCCGCGTAGGGGTCGGCTCCGTAGCCGTAGCCCTGCATCGGGGGCGCGCCCGTGCCGAATTGCGCGTATCCGCCCTGCTGCTTGGGCAGCGAACGAAATACCGGGTTGCTTGTCTCCCGCACCGTCGGATCCTCTCTATTGGCTTCGAGCTGTGCGAACACAATCTCAACGAGCAGCGTGCCGTCCGGGTTCCCAGCCGAACTGGGCATTTTCCGGCGCCCAGAGCCTTTGCTGCTGGCGTCGGGTTAAAGATAACCCTTACCCGCGGGTAGGGCGCCGGTCGTCACGATCTAGATTTTTCGTCGAGGGTGACCCGGCGATGGGAGGTTTGGGCGTGACCGACGAATCCGACGAGGTTCTCACCCGCATCGACGGCGACGTCGGTCTGATCACGCTCAACCGCCCCAAGGCCATCAACTCGCTCAATCAGCAGATGGTGGACGCGCTCGGCGCGATCCTCACCGACTGGGCGGACGACGACGCGGTGCGCGCGGTCGTGCTCTCCGGCGCCGGTGAGCGCGGGTTGTGCGCCGGCGGCGACGTGGTCTCCATCTACCACAGCGCGCGCAAGGACGGCGTCGAGGCGCGGCGGTTCTGGCGCGACGAGTATCTGCTCAACGCCCAGATCGCCGACTTCTCCAAGCCATACGTGGCGCTGATGGACGGCATCGTGATGGGCGGCGGCGTCGGCGTCAGCGCGCACGCGAACATCCGCGTGGTGACCGACACCTCGAAGGTCGCGATGCCCGAGGTCGGCATCGGCTTCGTTCCCGACGTGGGTGGGGCGTTCCTGCTGTCGAGGGCGCCCGGCGGGCTGGGGCTGCACGCGGCGCTGACCGGGGCGCCGTTTTCCGGCGCCGACGCCATCGCCATGGGGTTCGCCGACCACTACGTGCCCCACCCGGATCTCGAGGCGTTCACCCGGTCGATCGTCGCCGATGGGGTGCAGGGCGCCCTGGCCAAGCACGCCGTCGAGCCGCCACCGAGCGAGCTTGCGGCCCAACGTCATTGGATCGACGACTGCTATGCGGCTGAGACGGTCGAAGACATCGTCGCCAATCTGCGCGGACACGGCGGCCCGGCCGCGGAGGCGGCCGACCTGATCTCCACCCGCTCGCCGATCTCGTTGTCGGTGACGCTGGAGGCCGTTCGGCGCGCCGCCAAACTCGAGACGGTGAAAGACGTTCTGGTTCAGGACTATCGGGTGTCGTCGGCGTCGCTGCGGTCGCACGACCTGGTGGAAGGCATCCGGGCGCAGCTGATCGACAAAGACCGCAACCCGAAGTGGTCGCCGGCGACGCTGGGCGCGGTGACCGCCGCCGACGTCGAGGCGTATTTCACCCCGGTCGACGACGACTTGAGTTTCTAGAAAGGCGATTTGGATGACAGACCCCACCTCCAAGAGCTACGAAACCATCCTGGTCGAACGCGACGGGCGCGTCGGCACCATCACCCTGAACCGGCCCAAGGCGCTCAATGCGCTGAACACCCAGGTGATGAACGAAGTCACCAGCGCCGCAGCGGAACTCGACAACGATCCCGGCATCGGGGCGATCATCATCACCGGTTCGGCCAAGGCGTTCGCCGCCGGTGCCGACATCAAGGAAATGGCCGCCCTGACGTTCGCCGACGCGTTCGGCGCCGACTTCTTCGCCCCCTGGGCCAAACTCGCCGCCGTGCGCACCCCGACGATCGCCGCGGTCGCCGGGCATGCGCTGGGCGGCGGCTGCGAGCTCGCCATGATGTGCGACGTGTTGATCGCCGCCGACACGGCGAAGTTCGGCCAGCCCGAGATCAAACTCGGGGTGCTGCCCGGCATGGGCGGTTCGCAGCGCCTGACCCGCGCCATCGGCAAGGCCAAGGCCATGGACCTCATCCTGACCGGGCGCACCATCGACGCCGCCGAAGCCGAACGCAGCGGCCTGGTTTCGCGCGTGGTGCCGGCCGACGACCTGCTCGACGAGGCCAAGGCCGTCGCCACCACCATTTCGCAGATGTCACGCTCGGCGACCCGGATGGCCAAGGAGGCCGTCAACCGCGCGTTCGAATCCACCTTGTCCGAGGGACTTCTCTACGAACGTCGGCTCTTCCACTCCACCTTCGCGACCGACGACCAGTCGGAGGGAATGACGGCGTTCATCGAGAAGCGCGCTCCCAACTTCACCCACCGGTAGGCCTGCGATGACCGAGCCGGGTTCTGCGACGACCGCGCCGGAAGACGAGGCCGAGCCGGCAGCCGAACCGGAAGCCGGTCCGGCGACTCGCCGGCTACGGTGGAGCCAAAAGCCCTGGTGGGTGCGCCATTACACATTCACCGGCACCACCGTCGGGCTGATCTTCATCTGGTTCTCCATGACGCCGTCGCTGCTGCCGCGGGGCGCGCTGTTCCAGGGCCTGGTCAGCGGGATCTCCGGCGCCATCGGCTACGGGCTGGGCGTCTTCGCCGTGTGGCTGGTCCGCTACATGCGTGCCAAGGACCACAGTCCCCCGCCGCCGCGGTGGGCGTGGATGGTCCTGATCCCGATCGGCGCGCTCGGAATGGTGTTGATGGCCATCTGGTTTCACGTCTGGCAGGACAACGTGCGTGACCTGATGGGCGTCGCGCACCTGCAGTGGTACGACTACCCGGTCGCCGCGGGCCTGTCGATCGTGGTGCTGTTCACCTTGGTCGAAATCGGCCAGTTCATCCGGTGGCTGGTCCGCTTCCTGGTGGGTGAGGTCGACCGCATCGCGCCGTTTCGGCTGTCGGCGACCATCGTGGTGGCGTTGCTCGTGGTGCTCACCATCACCCTGCTCAACGGCGTGGTGCTCAAGTTCGCCATGCGCACCATGAACAACACCTTCGCGTCGGCGAACAACGAGATGAACCCCGACACGGCGCCGCCCAAGACGCCGCTGCGTTCCGGCGGGCCCGAGTCGCTGGTGTCATGGGAATCCCTTGGGCACCAAGGCCGCATCTTCGTCGAAGCCGGGCCCAGAGTCGACCAGCTCGCCGCCTTCAACGGCGCGCCGGCCACCGAACCGATCCGGGCCTACGCGGGGCTGAACTCCGCGGACGGCATCACGGCGACCGCCGAGCTCGCCGCCCGCGAGCTGCAGCGCACCGGCGGGCTGCAACGCGCCGTCGTCGCCGTGGCGACAACCACCGGCACCGGCTGGATCAACGAGGCCGAAGCCGACGCGCTCGAGTACATGTACAACGGCAACACCGCGATCGTCAGCATGCAGTATTCGTTCCTGCCGAGCTGGCTGTCCTTCCTGGTGGACAAGGAGAACGCCCGCCACGCCGGGCAGGCGTTGTTCGAGGCCGTCGACCGACTCATCCGCCAGATGCCCGAGGCGCAACGCCCCAAGCTCGTCGTGTTCGGCGAGAGCCTGGGATCGTTCGGCGGCGAGGCGC
Source organism: Mycobacterium sp. E3305 (assembly GCF_001666785.1). Classification (NCBI taxonomy): domain Bacteria; kingdom Bacillati; phylum Actinomycetota; class Actinomycetes; order Mycobacteriales; family Mycobacteriaceae; genus Mycobacterium; species Mycobacterium sp. E3305. The sequence continues at coordinate 31,507 of NZ_LZJA01000244.1, forward strand.
CGTTCATGAGCCTCAACAACGTCCTCGCCCGCACCGACGGCGCGCTGTTCAGCGGACCGACATTCCAGAACACCATTTGGACCGACCTGACGTCGACGCGCGACGCCGGCTCCCCGGAGTGGCTGCCGATTTACAACGACGGCAAGAACGTCCGATTCGTCGCTCGCCCAACCAACTTGGGCCGCCCGAACTCGCCGTGGGACCACCCGCGGGTGGTCTACCTACAGCACGCCTCGGATCCGATCGCCTGGTGGTCGCCCGACCTGCTGTTCAGCGAACCGGACTGGCTGCGGGAGCGGCGGGGCTATGACGTGCTGCCCGAGACGCGCTGGATCCCGGTGGTGACGTTCCTACAGGTTTCGGCGGACATGGCAGTGGCGGTCGACGTGCCCGAGGGACACGGCCACCACTACGTCGCCGACGCTGCCGACGGCTGGGCCGCCGTGCTGTCACCGCCCGGCTGGTCGCAGGAGAAGACCGACAAGCTGCGGCCGCTGCTGCATTCGGACGCGACCTCCACCGGCTAGAGCCAGCGGCGACCCGGCGTGCCGGAGTTGGCGAGCAGCCCCGGGCCGGCGTCCACCGGCGCGGCACCGGAAAGCTGTTCCAGCACACCCGAACCCGCGAGGGCGTGATACCCGCCGATGACGTCGGTGGCGCGGTGCAGGCCGATGTCGAGCAGCGCGGCGGCCGCGAGGCTCGAGGTATAACCCTCCGAGCAGACGATCACCCATTCGACGTCGTCGCCGACCGCCTCGGGCAGCCTGGCGTCGCTGGTGGGGTCGCAGCGCCACTCCAAGACGTTGCGCTCGATCACCAGCGCACCGGGGATCTCACCCTCGCGGAACCGCTGGGCCTGCGGACGGATGTCGACGAGCACCGCCCCGCGCCGCAGCGCGTCGGGCACTTCGGCGGCGGGAAGGCGACGGAAACGGCGCCGGGCGGATCTCAACACAACGTCGATGCGGCTCATCAGGGTCCCTCCGGTTGATCGGTCAGCTCGGTGCGCTGGCGGCGCAGGCGATTACGGCCGGTGACCTCGTAGTAGGACATCGCGGTCAGCGGCGGCGAATAGGCGTGCACGCTGAGCGACGGACGCACCGCCCCGCCTCCGGCGCCCGCGAAGCCCGAGACAGCCACCGCCACGGGCCGGGGGGCCCACACCACGTCGTGCACCCAGCCCAGCGGGAACCCGGCCTGGTCGCCGGCGTCCAGCCGCCGCTGCCGCAGGGCGCGGCCGTCCCAGCGGAATTCGTTGAGCGAGCCGGACACCACGGTCAGCGCGCCCAGCGATCCGCCGTGGTCGTGCAGTTCGGTGTGATGGCCGGGCACCCAGCTGATCAGCCAGACGTCCAGCTCCTCGTCACCGTGGATGCGGGTGAACCAGCGCCGCGTCTCCGGTATCCCGCCCGGGGGCAGCAGGTGGTCGCAACGCCCGCTCAGCACGTCGTCGGCGGCCTGGTCGGTGGCGTGCATGAGGTCGGGCACCCGCAGGCGGGTCGGTCCCGACGATGGGGACGAGACGTGGCGCGGGCGCAACGCAGCCGGGGCGGCGAGGGGCACAGACATCGGGGAGCTCCAGAGAAAACGGATCGGACGGGCGGCGGCGTGTTACGGCCGACAACACTCGCAAAATCCGAAGCGCTCCATCACGGCCGCCAGTGTTGCATAGATTGGGAGGGTGCGCCGGTGCGCTCGTCGACTCCTGCTGTGCGGCACGCTCGCCGTGGCGGCCGGTTTGTTGGCCGTAACGGGATGCTCCGCTGACCACCCCAGCGGCAGGCCCGCGTCCTCGTCGACGCGTCCGGCCGGCATTCCCAGTGGCCCCGGGACGGCGCCCCCGGGCGCCGTCGGGCTGTCGCCGGGGGGCGTGACGACCAGGGTCGACGTGCCCGCGGATTCGACCGAGGAAGAGTATTACCAGGCCTGTCACGCCGCGAAAGTGTGGATGGATGCCCAGCCCAGGACCGGTCAGTCGCTGTTCGAGCCCTACTTGGCGATGCTGCAGGCCGCGCCGTCGGGCACCCCGGGCAGCTGGAACGCCCGGTGGGCGGACCTGACGCCGGCCCGGCAGGCGGCCGTGCTCACCGCCGCGCGCGCAGCCGCCAACGACGAATGCGGCTAGCGCTTTTTCAACCCCCGGGCAATTGAATTCACGGCTAGAAAAAACTGCCGACCCGGCCGGTGCGGCCGGGCGCCGCCGCGCAAAATGAAAGGATGCCGGACGAACCCGCCGCAGCGGTTGCGCGCCGATCGTCACCGACCCGGGTGGCGTTGGCGCTGGGCAGTGGCGGGGCGCGCGGCTACGCCCACATCGGGGTGATCGAGGCGCTGCGCGCCCGCGAGTACGAGATCGTGGGGATCGCGGGCTCGTCGATGGGCGCGCTGGTCGGCGGCCTCGAGGCGGCCGGGCGCCGCGACGAGTTCGCCGACTGGGCGAAGTCCCTCACGCAGCGCACCATCCTGCGGCTGCTGGACTTCTCGATCAGCGCGGCGGGGGTGATGCGCGCCGAGAAGATCCTCGACGCGGTGCGTGACATCCTCGGCCCGGTCGCCATCGAGCAGCTGCCCATCCCGTTCACCGCGGTGGCCACCGACCTGGTGGCCGGCAAGTCGGTGTGGTTTCAGCGCGGGCCGGTCGACACCGCGATCCGCGCCTCCATCGCCATCCCCGGCGTGATCGCCCCGCACGAGGTCGACGGGCGTCTGCTGGCCGACGGGGGCATCCTGGACCCGCTGCCGATGGCGCCGCTTTCGGCGGTCAACGCCGACGTGACCATCGCGGTGAGCCTGTCCGGCAGCGAGGCGATCGCCAACCGCGACGCGGAGTCGGGAGTCACCGCCGAATGGCTGAACCGCATGGTGCGCAGCACCTCGGCGCTGCTCGACACCACGGCCGCCCGCTCGCTGCTCGACCGGCCGACCGCGCGGGCCGTTCTCGGCAGGTTCGGCGGGTCCACCGCCGACGCCGAAAGCTGGCCGGACGACCCGGACGTCGAGGAGAACGCGGCCGAGGACGAGGTGGCCGGTGAATTGGCCGGCGCCGCACCGGATATCCCGAAACTGGGCAGCTTCGAGGTGATGAACCGCACGATCGACATCGCCCAGGCCGCGCTGGCGCGCCATACGCTGGCCGTCTACCCGCCCGACTTGCTGATCGAAGTTCCGCGCTCGATCTGCCGGGGCCTGGAGTTCCACCGGGCGGCGGAGGTGATCGCCGTCGGGCGTGCGCTGGCGGATGAGGCGTTGGACGCCTTCGAAAACGACCGCGCCGCGCCGCCCCCGATCGAGGACTGAAACCGCTCTGCCGCAACGGGTTAGGCCCCGAGGAAGCGCGCGACGGCTTCGGCTTCGCGGCGGCCCTGCTCGCGGCCGGCCAGCGCCGACGCGACGCGGCAGGCGGGATCCAACGGATTGGGCCCAAACGCCGCCAGCGAGCCGGAGTCGGCGAACACCGCGACCGTCGCGCCGCTGAAGGCGGAGATCTCCGCGGCCGGGCCGGCGCCGAACGGCGACGGCGTGTCCGCACCCGAGGGCACCAGCACCACCGCCGCGCCGCAATCGGCGGCCACACCGAGGTTGACCGAGCTGGCCACCCCGCCGTCCATGTAGCGCCGGCCGGCGATCGCCACCGGCGGCCAGGCCCCGGGCACCGCGCAACTGGCCGCGACCGCGTCGACGAGGTCGACGCCGGACTCGCGATCGAAAACGGCCAATTCGCCTGTGTCAACGTCGATTGCGGTGATCCGCAGCGCCCGGTCGGGCCAGTCGTGGGATGGCAAGCGCTGCGCGATGACCCGCCGGCGCACCGGCGGTGCAACGGTTTCGGTCGCGAGTGCCACGGCGCCGATCCGCTGCATCTGCTGCCGGGTCCGGTCCGACGGGTCGGAATAGGGCTCGGCCAAGGCGCTGAGGAACATTTTGGTGATCGTTTCGACGTCGACCCCGGAATCGATCTCGGCGGACACCTCGGCGACCTGCCGGTCGAACAGCTCATCGAGCGGGGCGCCACTCCCGATTTGCGCGGCGACCGTCGACCCCGCTGAGGTGCCCACCAGAACGTCGGAATCCAGTAGCAGCCCGGCCGCAGCCGGTGACTCGTCGGCGATGCCGCGCAAAATGCCTGTCTCCCAGGCGATTCCCGCTATCCCCCCACCGGCCAGGACTAGGGCTCGTCTGGTTGTCACGCCCACCCACTCTGCCAGGCCGCCGTCGGCTAGCGCGGGGCGCCCGGCAACGCGTGTTGCGCCTCCTGGACCGGTGCGCTCAGCTCCGCCCGGCGCAGCAGGTGTGCGGGCGGGCTGGGCAGGATCAGCCGGCGGTCGACGCGCAGCGTGGCGTCCACGTGGACCAGCTCGCCCGGCTCGAGCAGGCGCCAGCGGGGGTCGTCATCCATGCGTTCGGTGGCGAACACCACCGACGATCGGGTGCACAGATGTTCCGAGCGCGCATGAATGCGGTTGGTGCGCATGTCGAATGCCGGGGTCTGGGTGGCGGCATCGTCGGAGCGGTCCAGGATGTAGAGCTCGTGCGTGTCGGGGTAGCGCAGCGCCCACATGTCGGTGGCCGTGCTCAGCAGCACGTTCACCGCATAGATCGGCGCATTGGCCGCGAGCCACCTCATGGCAACGGTCAGGCCCGCGGTGACGTCGCCGTCGAGCGCTCGGATCGAGGCGGTGATCAATGCGAACACCCGCTCGGAGTCGGTGTCGCCGAGAACCAGATCCCCGGTGCCGACCTCGCGCAGCCGGTCGTCGAGAACGTCGAGCCCCTCGACCACGCCGTTGTGCGCGAAGATCCGGCCGTCCTGCAGGAACGGGTGGGTGTTACGGACGTCGAGGGAACCGGTCGTCGCGTAACGCACGTGCGCGATGAACGTGGTGCCGGTCAGGTCATGGGCCTCGGTAGCGAACGCCGCGTCCTCCCAGGCCGCCATGGGCTGCTTGTCCAGCTGCGGCCGGCCGCGCTCGTCGAAGACGCCCACGCCCGTGCCGTCCGGGTTTCTCCTGCTCTGTTCGGCGAGGCTGTCGGGGGCGTCCAACAACCAGAACGTCGCGGTGCAAACGTCCGTCCCGGCGTGGAGCCCGAATAGTCGGCACATGTTCTCGACGGTACCGAGCGCCAGCCGGCGGGCTCAGTCGCGGGCCTCGACCACCCAATAGCCGTGCTCGGCGTAGCGCGCGCGGATCGCCTTCTTGTCGTACTTGCCCACACTGGTGCGCGGAATCTCCTCGACGAACGCCCACCTCTCGGGCAGCCACCAACGAGCCACTTTCTCCGCGAGGAACTTTCGCAGGTCCTCGGCGCTGACCGTCGCGCCTTCCTTGGCCACCACGACCGCCAGCGGCCGTTCCTGCCAACGCTCGTCGGGCACGCCGACCACCGCTGCCTCCACCACATGCGGGTGCCCGATCAAGCTGTTCTCCAGCTCGACCGAGGAGATCCACTCGCCGCCGGACTTGATGACGTCCTTGGCCCGGTCGGTCAGGGTGACGAAACCGCGCTCGTCGATCCGCCCCACGTCACCCGTGCGCAACCAACCGGAATCGAACTTCGAGTCGTCGGCCGTCAGGTAGTAGGAGCCGGCGATCCACGGGCCGCGGACTTCCACCTCGCCCACGGCCTCGCCGTCGTTGGGCAGCACCTGGCCGTCGTCGTCGACGATCCGCATCTCGACCCCGCAGACCGGTTGCCCCTGGGTGGCGCGGTACGTCCAGTGCTGATCCTCGGGGGTGCCCGGCGGCGGCCATGCCATGGTGGCCATCGGCGAGGTTTCCGTCATGCCCCACAGCTGCCGGATCTGCACGCCGTGCTTCTCCTCGAACGTGCGCATCAACGACAGCGGAACGGCCGATCCCCCACAGACCACCAACCGCAGCGACGACATGTCGTGGTCCGGTTCGTCCTCCAGGCGATGCAACACGTCGTTCCAGATGGTGGGCACCGCACCGGCGACGGTCGGTCGCTCGTGTTCCACCATGCCGATCAGCGACCGCGCGTCCAGATGGCAGTCGGGCAACACCAGGTCGGCGCCGGCCATCAGCGCCGCATAAGGCAGGCCCCACGCATTGGCGTGGAACATCGGCACGATCGGCAGCACGCTGTCGACCGAACCCACGCCGATGCCGTTGGTGCTGCAGGCCGCCATGGTGTGCAGGTAGCTCGAACGATGGCTGTACACCACGCCTTTGGGGTTGCCGGTGGTGCCGCTGGTGTAGCACATGGCGGCCGCGGACTTCTCGTCGATGTCGGGCCAGTCGAACTCGGTGGACTCGCCAGCGAGCACGTCGGCGTACCGCAGCACGGTCTTGCCCGAACCCTCGAACGGCGCGGTGTCACCCTCCCCGACGACGATCGCGGTGTGCACGGTCTTGAGGTCGCCCAGCACCGGCGCGAGCAGCTTGGCCAGCGACGCGTCGACCAGCACCACCTGGTCTTCGGCCTCGTTGGCGACGTAGACGATCTGCTCGGCGAAGAGGCGGATGTTGAGGGTGTGCAGCACGGCGCCCATCGACGGCACCGCCAGGTAGGTCGCCAGGTGTTCGGCGTTGTTCCACATGAACGTCGCCACCCGTTGATCCCCGGTGACGCCGAGGCGGCGCAGTCCGTTCGCCAGCCGCGCGGCGTCCCGGCCCAGTTCCCGGTAGCTGGTTCGCCGGTAGCCGTCGCCGGTGGCGGTGGCAACCGTGCGAGCGCCGTGCACGCCGCAGCCGTGCCGCATGATCGCGGTGATCGTCAACGGAAAGTCCTGCATGGTGCTGTCCATTGAGGTACCGCCCTTGGATCTCGGCGCAGCGGCGCCCGATGTCAACCCTCGGGATGCGGGGTGGCCGGGTGCCGCGCCGGAGGCGAGGGGCCGCCGGCAGCCTCCACCCTAAGCCCGAGTTCGGCGCCGGCGTCGGCAATCACCCTAAGCCAGTACGGGTTCCCGCTGCGCCGGCGCGAGCAGCCCGGTGGTCGACTCGTCGGCCGGCCCCGCGGCGATCGGCGCCACGGTGACCGCGCCGGAGTAGTCGCCGATGTAGAGGTACCTGCCATCCGGGCTTTCCACCACGCAGGACGGGTCCTTGACCGCCGTGATCTCACCGATGACGTCGTGGGTGCGCGTGCAGACCACCGCGACATGGTCGTCGCCGACCAGATAGGCACGGCGGCCGTCGCGGCTGAGCGCGAGGCGGGTCAGCGGACCGGCGACCTCGCTGAGCTTGCGCGTGCCGGTGATCTTGCGGGTGCGGATGTCGATGACATCGAGCACCGCGCCCACAATGGGGCCGCAGCTGGCTACGTAGGCCGTACCGCCGGCGTCGCTCAGTGCGACGTCGCGGATGGGTAACCCGAGCTCGTAGGCGCCGGCGATGTGCAAGCGCCGAGTGTCGACTTCGACCAGTTGGCCGCCCGACGGGCCGTTGGTGGCGGCGTAGAGGTGACGCCCGTCCGGGGCGATGCGGACACAGTCCACGGTGGTCCCCGGTGCGGTGGCGAGGTCGATCACCTCGAAGTCGTCGGTGGTGGTGTCCAGGACCGTGACGTCGGCTCCGCAGACGCCGTTCCGGCCGACGTAGACGAACCTGCCGTCGGCACTCACGGCAAGGTCGCTGACGGTGTTGGCCAGCGGATGCGTCGCCACCCACGCGTTGGTGACCAGGTCGACGACGTCGACGGAGTCGTACGCCGTGGTGGCCGTGCTGACATAGGCGCGCGGGTTGGTCGCACCGCTGAGGGCGATCGTGGAGGGCTCGCCGAGGCCGGTGACGGTCTGCACCACCCGGCGCGCATCGGTGTCGACGATCGAAACCGATGCGCGGGCGTGGTTGGCGACTATCAGCCGGCTGCCGTCGGGGCTTACGCAGGCATCGCTGATCGGACCGTATCGCACCGGAATCCGGACCACCGAGCCCTCGTCGAGTCGGAAGTTTGGCTCTTCTCGGTCGTCCGGGAAGGCCTTGCGGCCGTTCACACCGCTCACGTTGCACCGCCTTTGCTGGTCGTCGGCGCGGAGACAAAATCGTCGGAAATTGCGCGACAATTAGGTCTCCGGACCCAGGAGGATCTCAGCACCGAAAGGCACTGACCCGACTGGTTTTTCGATCTTACCGGCCAAAATTCGCGTCGAAGAGCGCCAAATTCCCCCGACGTTAGCTACGTCACTCCCCGCGCTCAGGTTCTGCTCAGGCTCGCAATAACGCTGTACCGCAGTCGCTTACCCTCAGCGAAAGAGACGCAAACGCGCATCCGGCGGATTTCGCTTTAGCCGCTAACGCGCCCGGTCAGCGCCCCAGCATTGTCCAAGTTAAGAAATTCTCAGGCTCAATCCCGCGAAGAGGGAAAGATCACACCTTATCGACTAGCTGAATTGGGTTCTGGGCCGGGGCAAGGCGGCACCGTCGACGACGATATCGAGCTTTTCGTTGTAAAAGGCCACCAGACCGGCGATCTGGCCGACCGCGGGCAACGGGTAGTGATAGGTCCAGGCCAGGTCCGGATGCAGCGCACCGCCGGAGCGCACCGACCAGTATCCCGACGTCACCCCTTTGTACGGACACAGCGTCTGTGTCGCGCTGGATTCCAGATGCTCAAAAGAGATATCGGTGGGGTCGATGTAATACCTTGTCGGTAAACCGGTTTCAAAGAGCAGGACGGGAGACCTGGTGTCGGCCAGCACAATTCCATCCAGCTCGACACGGACATGCCGATGCGACCGCAGCGCGTCCACGCGCGAATAGGGGTTCCGCGGGTGGCCGTAGATCGGCTCGTCTTCCTCGAACCAGCGCAACGAATTCCATTCGAATCGCACGGTCCCGGCCACCGGGCCGTCGCCGTCGGCGTCGAACACCCGCGCGGCGGACGGATGAGTGTGACCGGAGCCCTCCAGGGAGTACAGCCGCGATGCGCCGAATTGCACCTTCTGCGAATGGTTCTCGTCACGCAGGAACTCCGGGCGGACGTCGGCCAGCGGTATGTAGTACTGCGGGTAGTACGGAACCTCCCACACGTAGAGCGCCGCGGTGGTGTCGAAGACCAACGCGTCTGAAAGATAGCCCCGCACCCGGCGCGGTGCAGGCTCGACCCTGCCGCGCGCGACGGCCATTTCGGGGTAATCACGCTCGACTGTCATGTCTGATCCTTGGCGGCCAGCCCGGCGGGCGCGTGGGCGATCGCCCTACGGATGGCATCGGCGAGCGCCAGGGCGCTCTCCTCGGTGAGCTCCAGCGCCACCCGCGCCGACGGCCCGAGCTCCGGATTGATCACGTCGATGTTGACCGTGTGGCCGTAGGGGGCGTGCACGGGGTGATCGACATACACCGTCGCGCGGCTGGCGCCGAACCACCCCGTGGCGCCCTTGCCGCTGCCGTCGATTCCGACGTGTTCGGTGAGATAGGTGA
>NZ_LZJA01000245.1:0-562 GCF_001666785.1 Mycobacterium sp. E3305
GGCGTCGGTGAGCATGAACTCGATGCGGGCCGCCGGCAGTGCCGGGTCGATGGGCAGGTAGGCCGCGCCGGTCTTGAGCACGGCCAAAATCGCCACCACGGCCCGGGCCGAGCGCTCGGCCAACAGCCCCACACACTCCCCCGGACCGGCACCATACTCAACCAACAAGCGCGCCAACCGATTCGACGCCTCGTCCAACTCGCCATACGTCCACGACCCGCCCCCACAACTGACCGCCACCGCCTCCGGCGCACGATCCACCTGCGCGGAAAACAGCTCCGGAATCGACACCGCCACCGGCACCGGCCCGCTCAACACCGCCCGATTACCGATCACCTCAAGACGCGCACGCTCGGCCTCATCCAGCACCTCGATCGACGAGATACGCCGCGCGGGGTCGGCCGTGACGGCCACCAGCACCCGCCTGAACTGCTCGATCAGCCTCTCGACGCGGCCGATGTCGAACACGTCGGTGCGGAACTCCACCGCCCCCCCGATGCCGGCGGGCTGCCCGTCCTCGGTCCAGCGCTCGGCCAGCGAGAACACCAGATCCATTCGGGCG
>NZ_LZJA01000246.1:0-3802 GCF_001666785.1 Mycobacterium sp. E3305
GTGCGTTGGCGCACGGCGGGCGGTTGGTGGTGGTGCCCGAGGAGGTGACCCGCTCCCCCGACGAGCTGCGCGCCCTGCTGATCTCCGAACACGTCACCGTCTTGAGTCAGACCCCGTCAGCGGTGGCAATGCTCTCCCCCGCCGGGCTACAGCCGTTGGCGCTCGTGGCCGCCGGAGAGGCCTGCCCAGCCGAGATCGTCGAGCGCTGGGCGCCCGGGCGGGTGATGGTCAACGGCTACGGCCCCACCGAAACCACGGTCTACGCCACCATCAGCGCCCCGCTGGCGCCCGGTTCGGCCGCGGTCCCCATCGGCCTACCGGTGCCCGGCGCGGCGCTGTTCGTCCTCGACCCCTGGCTGCGTCCCGTCCCGCCCGGCGTCGTTGGCGAACTCTATGTCGCCGGCCGCGGCGTCGGGATCGGCTATTGGCGCCGGCCCGGGCTGAGCGCGGCCCGGTTTGTTGCCTGCCCCTACAGCCCGCCCGGCACCCGGATGTATCGCAGTGGGGACCTGGTGCGCTGGCGACCCGACGGGCAACTGGACTACCTGGGGCGCGCCGACGAACAGGTGAAGATTCGCGGGTACCGCATCGAACTCGGCGAGATCCGCGCGGCCCTGGGCGAACTCCCAGACGTCGGACAGGCTGCGGTGATCGCCCGTGAGGACCGGCCCGGTGACCGGCGGCTAGTCGGTTACATCACCGGCACCGCCGATCCCGCTGCGGCGCGCGCCGCGCTGGCCGAGCGGCTGCCCGGCTTCATGGTGCCCACCGCGATCGTCGTGGTGGACACCCTGCCGACCACGGTCAACGGCAAGCTCGACACCCGCGCCCTGCCCGCCCCCGACTACGTGGATGTCGATCGCTACCGCGCCCCGACCAACCCCGTCGAAGAAGTCCTGGCCGCCATCTACGCCGAGATCCTCGGGGTCGAGCGCGTCGGCGTCGACGACTCCTTCTTCGACCTCGGCGGCGACAGCATCCTGTCGATGCAAGTAGTCGCCAGGGCCCGCGCGGCCGGGTTGGCCTGCCGCCCCCGTGACATCTTCGTCGAGCAGACCGTGGCGCGGCTGGCCCGCATCCCTGGCATCACCGACGGCCATCAACGGACCACCGACGACGGGATCGGGCCCGTCAAGCCCACGCCAATCATGCACTGGCTGTTCGACATTGACGGCCCGATCGACCAGTTCAACCAATCCATGGTGCTGCAGGCACCGACCGAAGCGACCCACGACGACGCGCTCGTCATCCTGCAAGCACTGCTCGACCGCCACCCGATGCTGCGGGCGCGGGCCGATACGAGCGGGCGGTCGCTGACCGTTCCCGGATCCGGGGCGGTCGACGGCGCTCAGTGCCTGCACACCGTCGACGCGCTGACCGATGATGTCCTCGCCCAGGCGAGGTCCCGGCTCGACCCCGGCGGTGGCGTGATGCTCAGCGCGTTGTGGGTCTCCACTACCGGCCAGCTGGTGCTGATCGTTCACCATCTGGCCGTCGATGCGGTGTCATGGCGGATCCTGTTGGAGGACACCAACATCGCGTGGGCCCAGCACCACCACGGCCAGCCGATCACCCTGCCCCAAATCGGCACCTCATTCCAGCGGTGGGCCGAGTTGCTCGACGAGCACGCCCACACCCCGGCCGTCGTCTCGCAGGCCGACACCTGCAGGCAGGTGGCGGCGACCGCGGCCGCGCTGCCCCCACCGCAGCCCGGCGACACCTACACCAGCGCCGGGCACCTCACCGCCACCCTGGACACCGAGACCACGCGGGTGTTGCTCACCGACGTACCCGCGGCCTTCCACACCGGCATCCACGAAATCCTGCTGATCGCCTACGCCCTGGCCTGGACCGAATTCCTCGGCTCCACCGGCCAAACCGTGGGCATTGACGTCGAAGGCCACGGCCGCCACGACGACCTGGCCGACGCGGTGGATCTGTCACGCACCGTGGGCTGGTTCACCACCAAATACCCCGTCGCACTGAACGTCGGTGGGCTGCGCTGGGACCATATAGCAGCGGGCGACCCCGCACTGGGCCCGATCGTCAAGGGCGCCAAGGAACAACTGCGCGCCGCGCCCCACCCCCTGACCTACGGACTGCTGCGCTACCTCAACCCGGACACCGCCCTAACCGCACCCGACCCCACCATCGGATTCAACTACCTAGGACGGCTCAGTGCGACCGCGCCCGGGGCCATCGATGAGCTTTGGCTGATCAGCGAGGACGGCTTGTCGGCCATAGCCGTGGCCAGCACGGCGCCGATGCCGCTGTCGCACACGGCCGAGCTCAACGCCGCCACCATCGACACCGACACCGGCCCTCAGCTCAACGCCACCTGGACCTGGGCCACGTCCGTTCTCGACGACACCCACATCGCCCGGCTCAGCCAGTTGTGGTTCGACGCCCTGACCGGAATCTGCACCCACGTCCAGCACGGCGGCGGCGGCCTGACCCCCTCCGACATCACCCCCGCCCGGCTCACCCAACACCAAATCGACGACCTCCAAAACCACTACGACACCGCCGACATCCTGCCGCTCACCGCACTCCAAGAAGGGCTGCTCTTCCACGCCACCACGCACGAGTCGGACGACGTCTACGCGCTCCAGCTGCAGATTTCGGTGGCCGGTCCGCTGGACCCGGATCGGCTGCACGACGCCGTCCGCACCGTCATCAGCCGCCACCCCCACCTCGCGGCCCGATTCTGTCGACAATTCGACCAACCGGTGCAAGTCGTTCCGGCTGTGCCTGAAATACCTTGGCAATCAGTCGTATTCGAAACCGACGCGGAAGATCAACTCGCGCGTTTGTGTGCCGCCGAACGCGCCGCGGTGTGCAGCCCCAATGACCAGCCGGCCTTCCGGGTGGCGTTGATCCGCACCGCCCACGAGCGGCACCGCATCGTGCTCACCAATCATCACATCGTGCTCGACGGGTGGTCGCTACCGATCCTGCTGCACGAGATCTTCGCCTGCTACCAAGGCCGGCGACTGCCGGCCGTGACACCCTATCGCCGGTTCGTCAGCTGGCTGGCCGAGCGCGACCTCGACGCCGCCCGCGACGCCTGGGCCCAAGCGCTGGCCGGGCTTGACGCCCCCACCCTCGTCGGTCCGCCGGGCCGGTTGACATCGGGAACGCGGGCCGTTGAGGCCGACCGCCTTCCCGCGGCAATCACCCAGTCAGTCGCTGAGTTGGCGCGCTCGAATCACACCACGGTCAACACCGTGCTGCAGGCGGCGTGGGCGCAGCTGTTGATGGGACTGACCGGCCACCATGACGTGGTCTTCGGCACCGCGGTCTCGGGACGGCCCGTCGAGATACCGGGAGCCGACCGCATGGTCGGCCTGCTGATCAACACCGTGCCGGTGCGCGCGCACATCACCACCACCATGACCACCGCCGAGCTGCTCCACCAACTGCACGACACCCACAACCACACCCTCGACCATCAACACCTGGCGCTCAACGAGATTCACCGCATCACCGGCCACGACCAACTCTTCGACACCCTGTTCGTCTACGAAAACTACCCCGTCGACACCGCCGCGCTGGCCGGCGCCGACGGGCTCGCCATCACCGAGTTCACCAGCCGCGAATCCAATCACTACCCCCTGACCGTGCAGGCCACGCCCGGGCCCGAACTGGGCGTGCGCGTCGAATACGACACCGACGTGTTCGACACCAAAATCGTTCGAGCACTGGTCACCCGGTTGGAGCGGGTGTTGGTGGCGATGACGGCTGATGCCCAGGCGCGGTTGTCCTCGATTGGTGTGCTTGATGCCGGTGAGCTCGGCGGGTG
>NZ_LZJA01000247.1:0-4985 GCF_001666785.1 Mycobacterium sp. E3305
GCGGCCGCGGCATTCATCGCCATCGACGACGGCCCGAACCAGAGCCCGGTCAAGCCCGCCAGTTCGGAGGAATAGCCCGCGGTCGCCGACTCCAGCTCTGCGGCTACCGCGTCCCAGGCTGCCGCCGCGGCCAGCAGCGGGCCCGATCCCGGACCGGTGTACATCAGCCCGGAGTTGACCTCGGGGGGTAGCGACCCAAAGTCCATGGCCTGCCCTCTTCGAACACCTCAGTCAGTGAACCCCGTAGCGAACAAAATCCTATCGCCGATTCGGACGATGGTCATAGAAAACTCGCCAAAAGATTCCTTCGGTACGGAAACTGGAAGCCAATTGACTTGCACGACAATTCGAAGCACGGCCAGGCATCGGACCCGAACGCGGCGGCCGTACTGAAATCCTCTGTGCCGCAAGGTTACTTGGCCGTGAGGGCCACGCGGCGCGGTCGGATTCCCGAGGTCCCCGCCGCACCTGGGCAAGCCAGCGCTGGGTGGACCGCCGTCCACGAAATCTCCACGACGCACTGCAACGAACCCGCCGGTGTGCGAGCCGGCGAAGCGACGCCTCCGGACCCTGTCCGGCCGGCCTCGGGGCTTTCTCACAAAAGCGTGTGCGCGGATTTGCGGCGTATGAATGAATAATCGGCGAAACCAACTGGCCGCAGGCGAAAGGTCGACGGAAGTGGCTAAGAAAGCCCAATCAGTGGCGGACGCGGCAAAAGAGAGCCTGGCCGCGGAGCTCGACCGGCTACGGCAGCGGCGCGACCGCCTCGAGGTCGAGGTCCGCAACGACCGCGGCATGGTGGGCGATCACGGCGACGCCGCCGAGGCGATCCAGCGCGCCGAGGAGCTGGTGGGCCTCAGCGACCGGATCAACGAGCTGGACCGCCGGCTGCGCACCGGCCCGTCGGAGGCCGACGCGTCGGAGACCCTGCCCGGTGGCACCGAGGTGACCCTGCGCTTCTCCGACGGCGAAGTGGTCACCATGCAGGTGATCTCGATCGTGGAAGAGACGCCGGTTGGCCGGGAAGGTGAGACCCTGACCGCGCGCAGCCCCCTGGCCCAGGCGTTAGCCGGACACAAGGCGGGCGACACGGTGACCTACTCCACGCCGCAGGGCGAGGATCAGGTCGAGCTGATCGCGGTCAAGCTGCCCCGCTAGAGCGTCCCGTAGCGTCCCCGGCGCGGCCCGCCGGCCCGGATAGACTCCCCCCGATGGTTGCCCCGCCGCCCGATGCCGCCCCGCCCAGCCCACAGTTGAGCCTGACGACACAGGTGATGCGTTTCGTCGTCACCGGCGGCCTGGCGGGAATCGTGGACTTCGGCCTGTACCTGGCCCTGTACAAGGCGGTGGGCGTCCAGGTCGACCTGGCCAAGGCCACCAGCTTCGTCGTCGGCACCATCACCGCCTACCTGATCAACCGCCGGTGGACTTTCCAAGCCGCCCCCAGCACCGCCCGGTTCGTCGCGGTCATGATCCTCTACGCCGTCACCTTCGCCGTCCAGGTCGGGCTCAACCACCTGTGCCTTGCGCTTATGCACTACCGCGGGTGGGCCATACCCGTCGCGTTCGTGATCGCGCAGGGCACCGCGACGGTCATCAACTTCATCGTGCAGCGAGCCGTTATCTTCCGCATCCGCTGAGCCAGTTGCGCAAGCGGTACCCTCTTTGACGATGTTGAGCACCGACGTTGGAACCACCCCCACCCGGCTGATGGGCTTTGGCCACACCGCGCCGTCGGTGGCCGAGGTGCTCTCGACCCGAGATCTCGAGCTGATCGCCAAGGCCGTCGCCCGGGTAGCCGAATCCGGCGGACCGAACGGACGGGGCGTCATCGCGCGCGGCCTGGGCCGGTCCTACGGCGACAACGCCCAAAACGGCGGCGGCCTGGTGATCGACATGACCCCGCTGAACCGCATCCACTCGATCAGCGCCGACACTCGGCTGGTCGACGTCGACGCCGGCGTCAGCCTGGACCAGTTGATGAAGGCGGCGCTGCCGTTCGGGCTGTGGGTGCCGGTGCTGCCGGGCACGCGTCAGGTCACCGTCGGCGGCGCGATCGCCTGCGACATCCACGGCAAGAACCATCACAGCGCGGGCAGCTTCGGCAACCACGTGCGCTCGATGGACCTGCTCATGGCCGACGGCACCGTCCGCACCATCACCCCCGACGGTGAGGACGCCGAACTGTTCTGGGTCACCGTCGGCGGCAACGGCCTGACCGGGATCGTGCTGCGCGCGACCATCGAGATGACGCCGACCGAAACGGCGTATTTCATCGCCGACGGTGTGGCCACCAAGGACCTCGACGAGACGGTCGCCGTTCACCTCGACGGCAGCGAGGCCAACTACACCTACTCCAGCGCCTGGTTCGATTTGATCAGCCCACCGCCCAAACTCGGCCGGGCCGCGGTCAGCCGCGGCAGCCTGGCCAAGCTGGACCAACTGCCCGAGAAGCTGGCCAAAAATCCGCTGAAATTCGATGCGCCCCAGCTGTTGACGGTGCCGAACATATTTCCGGTCAGCGCGATGAACAAGCTGTCTTTCATGGCCATCGGCGAGGTGTACTACCGCTTGGGCGGAACCTACTCCGGCAAGATCATGAACCTGTCGCAGTTCTACCACATGCTCGACCTGGTCAACGGCTGGAATAACGCTTACGGCCCAATGGGTTTCGCGCAGCACCAGTTCCTGGTTCCGCCGGACGCGATGGACGAGTTCAAGGCCATCATCCGCTGGATCCAGACCCGCGGCCATTATTCGGCGCTGAACGTGTTCAAACTCTTCGGCCCGGGCAACCGCGCGCCGCTGAGTTTCCCGATGGCCGGGTGGAACGTCGCGATGGACTTCCCCAACAAGCCGGGGATCAACGAGTTCCTCAACGAACTCGACAGGCGGGTATTGGAATTCGGCGGCCGGGTGTACACCGCCAAAGATTCCCGCGCGAGCGCCGAGACCTTCCACGCCATGTACCCGCGCATCGACGAGTGGATCGCGGTGCGCCGCAAGGTGGACCCCGCCGGGGTGTTCGCCTCCGACATGGCCCGACGTTTGGAGCTGTTGTAAATGGTGCTGGACGCTGTGGGAAACCCGCAGACCATCCTGTTGCTCGGCGGGACCTCCGAGATCGGGCTCGCCATCTGCGAGCGCTATCTGCAGAACGCGCACGCCCGTATCGTGCTGGCCGCCATGCCCGATGACCCTGGCCGCGACGCCGCCGTCGCCCAGATGAAGGCGGCGGGCGCGCGGTCGGTGGAGCTGATCGACTTCGAGGCCACCGACCCCGACAGCCATCCGAAGACCATCGAGGCGGCGTTCGCCCATGGCGACGTCGACGTGGCGATCGTCGCGTTCGGCATCCTCGGGGACGCCGAGGAGCTGTGGCAGGACCAGCGTAAGGCCGTCCTGGCTGCCGAAATCAACTACACCGCAGCGGTTTCGGTGGGTGTGCTGCTCGGCGAGAAGATGCGCGCGCAGGGCTTCGGCCAGATCATCGCGATGAGCTCGGCCGCCGGGGAGCGGGTGCGACGATCGAACTTCGTCTATGGCTCCACTAAGGCCGGACTGGATGGCTTCTATCTGGGTCTCGGAGAAGCGCTGCGCGAGTACGGGGTTCGCGTCCTGGTGATCCGCCCGGGCCAGGTCCGCACCCGGATGAGCGCGCACGTCAAGGAAGCCCCGCTGACGGTGGACAAGGAGTACGTCGCCAACCTCGCGGTGACCTCGGCCGCAAAGGGTAAGGAATTGGTTTGGGCGCCAGGAGCATTCCGGTACGTGATGATGGTGTTGCGACACATCCCCCGGCCCATCTTCCGCAAGCTGCCCATCTGATCATGCGTAACGCGCTGGCCAGCCTCGGCCAGATGGCTTTGGCGGCCGCGGTGGCCGTCATCGTCGCCGTGGTCTCGCTGGTCGCCATCTCTCGCGTCCAGTGGCCGGCCTTTCCGTCATCGAATCAGCTGCACGCGCTGACCACCGTGGGCCAGGTCGGCTGCCTGGCCGGCCTGGTCGGCGCGGGCTGGGCGTGGCGGCGGTGGCGGTGGCCGGCGCGGCTGGGCGGGCTGGCGTTCGTCTCCGCGTTCACCGTCGTGACGCTGGGCATGCCGTTGGGGGCCACCAAGCTGTACCTGTTCGGCATTTCCGTCGACCAGCAGTTCCGCACCGAGTACCTGACCCGGCTCGCCGACAGCCCCGCCCTGCGCGACATGACCTATATCGGGCTGCCGCCGTTCTACCCGCCCGGCTGGTTCTGGATCGGCGGGCGGGCCGCGGCGCTGAGCGGGACACCGGCCTGGGAGGTCTACAAGCCCTGGGCCATCACCTCGATCACCATCGCGGTCGCCGTCGCACTGGTGCTGTGGTGGCGGATGGTCCGGTTCGAATACGCGCTGATCGTCACCACCGCGACGGCGGCGGCGACCCTGGCCTACGGCTCGCCCGAACCGTACGCGGCGATGATCACCGTGCTGCTGCCGCCGGTGCTTGTGCTGACGTGGTCGGGCCTGCGCGCCGGCGGCCGGTGGGATCCCCCCGAGCGTCACGCCAGCGTGACGCCGGATGCCCATGGCCACGCTGGCGTGACGCTCGAGGCGCCGGCGGAGCCGCACCGCGGCTGGGCCGCGATTATCGCCGCCGGACTCTTCCTGGGGTTCACTGCCACCTGGTACACGCTGCTGTTCGGTTTCACCGCGTTCGCGATGGCGCTGATGGGCCTCGCGCTGGCCGGCTCGCGCTGGCGACACCGCGGGTGGCGGGCGGCGCTCGACCCGCTGCGCAGGCTGGGCGTGATCGCCGTCATCGCCGCCGCCATCGGCAGCACCACCTGGCTGCCGTTCCTGTTGCGGGCGATCCGCAGCCCGGTGAGCAACTCCGGCAGCGCGGCGCACTACCTGCCGGCCGACGGCGCCGTGCTGACCTTCCCGATGCTGCAGTTCTCCCTGCTGGGCACGATCTGCCTGCTCGGGGCGCTGTGGCTGGTGGTGCGCGCC
>NZ_LZJA01000248.1:0-510 GCF_001666785.1 Mycobacterium sp. E3305
CGCGTGCAGGGCGGTGAAGATGGCCTCGCCGGTGGCCGTGCTGTCGGCGAAGTCGAGCTTCTTGAGCGCGTCGATCGTCGCCTGGTGCTGCGGGGTGGGCGACACCAGCAGCGACGCGTTGGCCGCGAATTCCACCAGCCCCAGGTTGATGGCCGGCGTCAGCTCGTCGGCGAACTGCTTGCCGGCCACCTTGGCGGCGGTCAGCCGGTCGGGGGGGACGTCGGTGGAGGCCATGGACTCCGAGACATCGATCACCAGCATCACGACCGCCCGGTTGAGCGGGATCCGGACGTCGGACGTCGGCCCGGCCATCGCGGTGGTCAGCAGCACCAGCGACGTGGCCAACAGGATCGTCGGCACGTGCCGCCAGCGGCTGGGGCGCGCCGGCGCGACCCGCTCCAGCACCTCCATGTTGGCGAACCGCAGGACGCGGCGGCGGCGGGCGAACTGCAGCACGACGTAGATGCCCAGGACCAGCAGAACGGCCAGCAGGAACAGGAAGAACCACGC
>NZ_LZJA01000249.1:0-763 GCF_001666785.1 Mycobacterium sp. E3305
ACTTCATGTAGCGGTCGTAGACCTCTTGCGACTGGATGGCGATGGCCTCGTCGCGGTTCGCCTCGAGGGCGGCCGCCCACGTCTCCAGGGTGCGCGCGTAGTGCAGCTGCAGTGAGTGCACCCGGGTCAGCTCGAAGCCGGCCGTTACGGCGTACTCCCCGACGGTCTGCGGGGTCGGGAGCCAGCCCCCCGGGAAGATCTCGGTGAGGATGAACTGCGAGAAGTGCACGATCTCGTGCGTCAGCGTCATGCCCCGCGCCCTGGCCTCCTTGAAGGAGGGGCGAACGATGGTGTGCAGCAACATGATTCCGTCGTCGGGCAGGATGTGGTGGGCACGTTCAAAAAAGGCCGGCCACCGGTCGGCCTTGAACGCCTCGAAGGCGCCGATGCTGACGATTCGGTCGACCTTGTCGTCGAATTCCTCCCAGCCCTGCAACCGGACTTCGACGGAGCGGTCGGTGGGGATGGCGGCCATTTTGGCCTTACTGTAGGCAAACTGGTTGCGACTCAGCGTGATCCCGATCACGTTGACGTCATATTTCTCGATCGCCCGGTGCAGCGCTCCTCCCCAGCCGCAACCGATGTCGAGTAGCGTCATCCCCGGCTCGAGATTCAACTTGCCCAGCGCCAGATCGAACTTCGCATTCTGCGCCTCTTCGAGCGTCATGCCCTCGCGTTCGAAATAAGCGCACGTATAGCCCATTGTCGGATCTAGGAACAGGGCAAAAAACTCGTCCGAAACGTCGTAGATGGATTGCGATTC
>NZ_LZJA01000250.1:0-15484 GCF_001666785.1 Mycobacterium sp. E3305
CGCCACGCCCGAGGTATACGCCGAGATGCTGGGCCGCGCCAAGGAAAACTCTTACGCGTTCCCGGCCATCAACCGCGGTGTAGATCTCGGCGCTGCCCATCCGCACGCCCATCCGGTTCAGGGTTGCGTCCGAACGGCCGTGCACCACAACGGATCCCCGGTCGGTGATGGTGATCCAGTCGCCGTGACACCACACGCCCGGATACTTCTCGAAATAGGCGGCGCGGTAGCGGCTGCCGTCGTCGTCGTTCCAGAAGAAGACCGGCATCGAGGGCATCGGCTCGGTGATCACCAGCTCGCCCTCCTCGCCGATCACCGGATGGTTTGCGCCGGACCAGGCTTCGATGGCCGCGCCCAGGCAGATGCACGACAGCTCGCCGGCGACCACGGGCAGGATCGCGCAGCCGCCGATGTCGAAGCCCAGAAACACGGGGTAGCGCATGTAGGACACCCCCGCGACCGGCGGGACGAACGTCCGCACGAACGGCGCGAACCGGGCCAGGATGATCGCCCAGGGCCCGTATTTCTCGAAGAACGCGTGCGACTCGGTCACGTAGTGCTTCTTGAAAAACCGGGAGTCTTCCTTCTTGAACAGGGCCGGGCCGATCCGCCGCCCGATGAAGTAACCGGTCTGATCGCCCAGTATCGCCACCAGCGCGACGGCGGGGGCCAGCACCCAGATGCTCGCCGGCGGATTCGGGTGTGCGGCGAGCAGGCCGCCGGTGAACAACAGCGATTCGCCGGGCAGTAGCGGAAACAGCAGGCCGGTCTCGATGAAGACGATGACCAGGATCCCCGGCAGCACCGCGGAACCGAAGACGCCGTCGGCGCCCAACCAGTACATCGGGTCGAAGATGTGGGGCAGGGCCGTCACGGTGGTGCTCACGATGCTTCAACATACCGGTGTTGCGATACTGGATGGGCCTAGTCGCCAGGAGGAGCCCATGCCCATCGCCACGCCCGAGGTATACGCCGAGATGCTGGGCCGCGCCAAGGAAAACTCTTACGCCTTCCCGGCCATCAACTGCACCTCCTCGGAGACGGTCAACGCGGCGATCAAGGGCTTCGCCGACGCCGGCAGCGACGGCATCATCCAGTTCTCCACCGGCGGTGCGGAGTTCGCCTCCGGCCTGGGGGTGAAGGACATGGTGACCGGCGCGGTGGCGCTGGCCGAGTTCACCCGCGTGATCGCGGCCAGGTACCCGATCAATGTCGCGCTGCATACCGACCACTGCCCCAAGGACAAGCTGGACAGCTACGTGCGGCCGCTGCTGCGGATCTCCGCCGAGCGGGTGGCCGCGGGGCAGGACCCGTTGTTCGGGTCGCACATGTGGGACGGCTCGGCCGTGCCGATCGACGAGAACCTGACCATCGCGCAGGAACTGCTCAAGGAGGCCGCGGCCGCCAAGATCATTCTCGAGATCGAGATCGGCGTCGTCGGCGGCGAGGAGGACGGCGTCGCCCACGAGATCAACGACAAGCTGTACACCACGCCGGAGGACTTCGAGAAGACCATCGAGGCGCTGGGCCACGGCGAGCACGGCAAGTACCTGCTGGCCGCGACGTTCGGCAATGTGCACGGCGTCTACAAGCCGGGCAACGTCAAGCTGCGGCCCGACATCCTGGCCCAGGGCCAGCAGGTCGCCGCGGCCAAGCTGGGCCTGCCCGACGGCGCCAAGCCGTTCGACTTCGTCTTCCACGGCGGGTCGGGCTCGCTGAAGTCGGAGATCGAGGAGGCGTTGCGCTACGGCGTGGTGAAGATGAACGTCGACACCGACACCCAGTACGCGTTCACCCGCCCGATCGCCGGCCACATGTTCAGCAACTACGACGGCGTGCTCAAGGTCGACGGCGAGGTGGGCAACAAAAAGGTCTACGACCCGCGCAGTTACCTCAAGAAGGGCGAGGCGTCGATGAGCGAGCGCGTGGTGGAGGCCTGCGAGGACCTGCACTGCGCCGGGAAGTCCGTCAGCTAGCCGCTCGAACGTGCGGCTGGCCGCACACTCGGCACCGAAGGCTCAACCTAGCCGCTCGGGGACTGGCAGATCTTCCACTGGTCATCGCGATACTGCAGGTCCAGGCTGCGGGTGGAACGGACCTGCGGGTCGTAGGCCATGAACGTGGTGACATTGGCCTCGGCGTGCTGGCCGTTGACCACCACCTGGTCGATGCTCGCGATCACCGGATACTGCCTGGCCGCCGAGACCCGGCGGTACGTCTCATCCCACGAGTGCTCGTCGTAGTCCACGTACCCGTCGCGGGTGGTGCCGCAGGTGATGGTGCGCAGCGTGGTCAGGTCGCCCTTTTGGATCGCGGTGTCGAAGCTCTGGATGGTTGTGCGGACCATGTCCTCCTGCGACACCTTCGTGTGCTTGCCGCGGGTGAGCAGCACCGTGCCCAGGATCGCGATCGCGGCCAGCGCCAGCACGATCACCACCAGCGCCAGCACCCAGCCCCAGTTGATCTGCCGGGAGGTGCGCAGCTTTCCGCCGAGTCGAGGCGGAATCGACTGTGGCACAGCGGATTTGGGGGGCACCCCAAGCTGCGCGGTCTGGCCCTCCGGAGGTGTCGAGAAGGCCTCGGTGGCGGGCTCCGGGGTGGTGGCGATCACCGTGGTCTCTTTGGCGTCGAAACCGGGCGCCGTGAAGCGGCGTTCGCGCTGCTGGGCGTCCGCGTCGTCCCCGGGAACCCCCGGGCCGCCGCCCGAATCGGGCCGGATCACGACGGTCTCCGTCTCGGAGTCGCTCGGTATGAGCGGGACGCCCTCGGTCGCGTCTTCGCCTGACTGCGCGGCCCATTCGTGCCCAGGCGCGTTCGGCGTGCCGCCGCGGTCGGGCTCGGGTGGCTGGGGCATGAGTACGGCTGTCCTCCGCTATCGGGTGGGGTAGTTGGAGAGCTTAGCGACCCGTCCCCCTCGATGGGGTGATGGTCGAGGTCCGCCGCCCCGGCGAAATGGGGCAGCTGCAGAATGGGAGCCATGACGCCGCCACGAGACCTGCTCGGACCCGACCCGACCCTGTTGCCGGGCGATCCCGACGCCGAGGCGGAACTGCTCGCCGGCGAGAAGCCCGCGATCGTCGCCGCCGCGCATCCGTCGGCGTCGGTGGCCTGGGCGGCGCTGGCCGAACAGGCGCTGGCCGACGAGCAGGCCGTCACGGCGTACGCGTACGCCCGCACCGGCTATCACCGCGGCCTGGACCAGCTGCGCCGGAACGGCTGGAAGGGCTTCGGCCCGGTGCCGTATTCGCATGAGCCCAACCGCGGGTTCCTGCGCTGTGTGGCGGCGCTGGCCCGGGCCGCCGACACGATCGGCGAATCCGAGGAACACCTGCGCTGCCTGGACCTGCTCGACGATTGCGACCCGGAGGCGCGGCCGGCGCTGGGCCTCTAGAAGCTCTCCGAACACTCCGCTTCGCCGGGCCCGTCGATCTGCACGGTGGCGTGCTCCAGCCCGCGCGCCGAGAGCACGGTCCGGGCGTCCTGCAGCACCCGGGCGGAGTCGCCGGTGCTGCGCAGGTGCGCGGTGCACATGTCCTTGCCCGGCGACAGCGTCCACACGTGTAGGTCGTGCACCTCGGTCACGCCGTCGACGGCGCCCAGCGCCGAGCGCAGCTCCTCCACGTCGATGTGGGTCGGCGACGATTCGGACAGGATCCGCAACGCTTCGCGGGCCAGCGAGATCGCCCGCGGCAGCACCCACAACGCGACCAGGACCGCCACCACCACGTCGGCGTAGGGCCAGCGGGTCGTGACGGTGACGATGCCGGCGATCAGCACCCCGAGGCTGCCCACACTGTCGGCGACCACCTCCATGTAGGCGCCCTTGACCGCCAGGCTCTGCCCGGAGTGCGACCGCAGCAGCAGCGCGACCACGAGGTTGGCCAGCAGGCCGGCGAGCGCGACCACGATCATCGGCACGCCGGGGACCGACGGCGTTTCCCTCAGCCGCTGGATCGCTTCCCAGAGAATGAACAGGGCCACCCCCATCAGCAGGCCCGCGTTGGCGACCGCCGTGAACACCTCGGCGCGGTGCCAGCCGTAGGTCCGCGACGGCGACGAGCTGCCGCGGCGGGCCAGCGTCACGGCGGCCAGGCCCATGAAGACGGCGACGACGTCGGTCAGCATGTGGCCCGCGTCGGCCAGCAGCGCGATCGAGTTGATCAGCAACGAGGTGGTCAGCTCGATCACGAAGAACGCCGCCAGGATGGCGGCGGCGACGATCATGCGAGGGATCAGCCGGGACCCGTCGGTCTCGGCGGGACTGTGACTGTGGCCTGCGCCCATGGCGAGCAATATATGCACATTTGCGCATATATGGCAAGGGTCAGAACCAGCGGCTCCAGAAGCGGGTCAGCACGTTGCCCGCCGACACCAGCCACGTCGGCACCCCCGAGAAGTCGAACAGCCACAGCACGGCCCCGAAGAACCAGTTACCGCCCGCCAGGAGCAAAAACAGCAGAATGAAGAAGCCCCACTGCTTGGCCGGCGCCACCGCGCGCTGGGTCTCGGGGCTTAGGTGCGGCTCCAGCGCGTCGTAGCCGTCCAGGCCCGGGATGGGCAGCACGTTCAGCACCACCGCGGTCAGCTGCAGGAATCCCAGGAAGGCCACGCCCGCCCAGAGCACCTGGTGGAACGGGTCGTAGAACACCCGCGTGAGGGTGAGCAGCAGCACCGCCAGCGCCAGGTTGGCCGCGGGGCCCGCGAGGCTGACCAGGGTGCGCTGGTTCGGCGTCATGAACCAGGTCCGCAGGTACACGGCGGCGCCCGGCAGCCCGATCCCGCCCAGCGCGATCACCACCATCGGCAGCAGCAGCGACAGCGCGGGATGGCTGTAACGCCGGGGATCCAGCGTCAGGTACCCGCGCACGGCGGCGTCGTGGTCGCCGAATCGCCAGGCGGTCACCGCGTGCCCGAATTCGTGCAGGCACAGCGACACCAACCAGCCGGCGATGACGAAGGTGAACACCCCGACGTACGCCAGTGGCCGCACGGTGCTGCCGGCCAGCCAGGCCAGCGCGCCGCCGGCCGCCGTCACGGCCACCAGGGCCAGGAAGATGGGGCTGGGTCGCACCGATTCGCGCCGGGCGGGCAGGTTCACCGGTCGAAACTATCGGACCGCCCGTCGACGGGGTTTGGCGCGCTACCGTGCGCCCCGCCGCGCGATGACCTGGCTCGCGCGGTTCGCGGCGATCAACGCGCCACACGCGGCGGCGATCCGAACCAGATTGAGCCGGTACCAGGTTCGGAGTCGGGCGGCCCGTACGTCGGGTGGCGGCGCCGCGTCGGCAAACATCACCGGGAGGTTCACCGTCCGGATCAGATAGCCGGTGAGGGCCAATCCGGTGACCGAGCATCCCGCCGTAACGGCCAACCAGCCCCTGGCGTCGTCGATTTCCCAGCCCTTGCTCACGGCTGCGGCCGTGGCCGCCACGGTGATCGGTGCGGCGGCAGCGTAATAGCGCACCGGGCTGCCCGGTGCCAACACCGATGACGGCCTCGGCTGGGCGGCAAGCCGCTCCGGGATATGGACGACCGCTTCGTAGATGTTGCCGAACAACCACTGCGCCTGTCCCAGCTGGGTCAGGTCCAGCAGCCGGACGACAACATTCGGCCGGCACGCAAGCCTATTCGCTGCCAATGGCGTCCTCCTCATGCGTGGAGTTCTCGAGAATATCGACGTTCCGCAGCCGCGAAATGTGACACGATGCGCTCCATTCGTCACGTCGACCGGCGCGCGGGTCATGTGAATTCGCGGCGCAGGGGGTACCGACTAGGCATGACGGATAAACGGTTCTCCGACGTCGATGCGCCGGGACAACTTGACCCCGGCGGATCTGTGCGACCAGATCGAGCAGAGGATCCATCTCAACGCGGACAACCAGAGACCCCCTGAGGAGTTCGGCGACTGGCAGATGTGCGTGGCGGGCCCGGGACGCCACCATCCACAAGCTGAGCTCCGCCGTCGTCAACTATTGCCTAATCGTCAAGCACCTGGCGTCGAAGCAGCAGGGCGACGGCGCCTAGCCCGCGACCTGCCGGACCGCCGGCCAGCCCTCGACGTTGCGGTAGAACAAGGAGTAAAACCCAAGGGCTTCAACCTGATCACCAGTGGCGATGGCAGAGGTGCCTCGCCAATCCCCGATTCGAAACGCCGCCTCTGTAGCGTGGTGCGGCGCGCCCTAGCAGCCGCTCAAGCTGTTCGGCTGGTGGTCACGCGGCGCATTGTTGACAGCGTTACAGAGGTCTGATCCTGCCCTTCCCGGTGGGGGCGCTGTGGGGAGCAGGGTTGCGGTTATGGTTGGGCTTGGGGGGTCCAGCGGTGCGGGGTCTGCGTTGGCCATGGCAGGGGTCAGCCCTATGACAACCATCGCCAACCCACCGGCGAGAACGGTTATGGCGGCCGATTTTTTCAGCGTGGGCCCAGTGGTGCGGTCGAGGTGATGCGGCGTGATCATGATGATGTCTCCTCGTTTCGTCGCAGCCCCGGTGGGCCGGGCTGATAGGTAGGTAGGACCAGCCCGCCAATCGGAGAATCTGACAACTCTTTCTTTCGGGGACCGTTCAGGGCGGAAGCCGGAGATTCCAGGCAAATGGGTGGTGCGCCCAAACCTAGATTGAGGTTATTCGAGCGGGCAGGGGACGTCTCGCTTTTGCAGAACGAACTGTCAGCAAAGTCGCCAGCGCCGTAATGCGGACCGCGCTCGCGAATCCTGCGGACTCAGCCCAACTATCGGACCGCCAGCCAGCCCTCGACGTTGCGGTAGAACGTCGAGCGGCGCGCCGGCCGCGGCGCGGGTACGCCGTCGCGCACCACGTCGACGCCGGTGCTGCCCAGCTGGACCGCGCGCCCGGCGACCCAGCGGCGCCGGCCAACGCGGGCGCGCAGGCCGGGCACGGCCAGCGTCGGCTCGACGTGCACGCCGGGGACGTCCCCGTCGAACAACACGGTGTCGTCGACGACGGCCTCGCCACGCAGCGATCGCCCCTCGGACGGCAGCCAGCTCGCCCGCCCGACGACCACCGATCCGGTCTCGTCGCGGACCAGGGTCACCCGCCGCGCGGTGCCACGCCGGGCTCGCCGCGCCGCGCGCCGCCCGGCGGGCAGGCGGTAGGCCCGGCTCGCGCGGGTACGGCGGCGCGGCACGTAGGCCACCTCGACGTCGAGCCGCCCGGCGCGCAGCAGCCCGGTCAGCACGGCGGCCAGGTCGGCGTCGGCGCCGACCACCACCAGCCGCCGGTACGGCCCGATCGCGGAATCGGGATCGGCGCCGTGGACCGGCAGGCCGACCAGCGGTCGCGGCACCCGGCGATCACCGAACAGCAGCACCGCTACGGCGCCGTCTTCTGTGTTCACCAATAGCCTTGTCTTTCAATGCCTCTCGCGCACTCAGCGGCCAGACCATTTGGGGGCCGGATAATCTCGTCATCACGACGTAGTCACAACATGATCTCGGACTGCGAAAGTTGTTGCGCCACCGCCCGATGGCAACCGGATACTTTACTCCTGCCACGGGGTCAACGAATGGGTGGCCAAGAGAACGGAGAACTGCCATTCGCCGACTCACCGCCTTCCTCTCAACCGCGCGAATCGCGCCGCCCGTGTCTGGTACCGGCCCGACGCGCGTCCGTTGCTGACGAGGCGACTCCGCCGTGCCGGCGCCGTGGCGGTTTCGGCTGTCCTGTTGTGCGTCGAGCCTGCGACGGCCTCGGCCGACGAATCGATCGTGATCGACCTGGTGCGGCATGGCCAGTCGGAGGGCAACGCGGCGCGGGTGATCGACACGGCGGTGCCCGGAACGGTGCTCACCGCGCTCGGGCAGCAACAGGCGCAGAACATCGCCACCACGCTGGCCGCGCAGGGTCCGCTCGCCGGGATCTTCGCGTCGCAGCTGACCAGGACCCAGCAGACGGCCGCCCCGTTGGCGGCCGCGTTGGGGATGAATGTTCAGGCACTGCCCGGCCTCAACGAGATCGACGCCGGCGCGTTCAACGGGCAACCGCAGTTCAGCCTCGCCGGGCTGGCGTAC
The DNA here is from genome assembly GCF_001666785.1 of Mycobacterium sp. E3305. Lineage (NCBI taxonomy): Bacteria > Bacillati > Actinomycetota > Actinomycetes > Mycobacteriales > Mycobacteriaceae > Mycobacterium > Mycobacterium sp. E3305. The sequence continues at coordinate 8,028 of NZ_LZJA01000250.1, forward strand.
CTGCTGGGGCCGGTGGCGTGGTTGCTTGGGCTGCGCATCGTGCCGATGCTGGCTCCGGGCTCCACCGACGCCAACGGATTCGAGTTCCACAAACGCTTCAACGGCGCGCTGCAGACGATGTACGGCAACGCGGCGACCGACGCGGGTCGCTTCAACGACTCCCTGCAAACGATCTACGGCAACGCCATGGCCAACCCGGTCCGGGCCGCGGGCGGCAAGATCACCGAGGTGGCGTTCTCCAGCGAGTTCGCCATCGGCGTCGGGACGATGATGAGCGTCAGAAACCCCGATCCACTGCTCCTGCTGTTCGACCCGCTGCCCAACGCCGGTGTCGTCGTGGTCCAGGGCAACCCGCACGATGGATGGACGCTGGTCAGCTGGAACGGCAAACCGGTGTGGCCGGGCTGGTCGGCCAAGAGGACCGAGCGCGACCCCAAGCAGCCCCTGTGCCTGATGCTGGAGGCACCGACCGCCGGCGGCGTATGCGCTGCTAAACCGCCCACGACGCCGTAAGCCCCGGCCGTGGAGGACACGAGCCGCGACCAAACGGCCCTTGACGCGGGTACGTCGCTGCCCGACGTTTAGGATCGCCACGTGAGAGCGTCAAGCAAAGATGCCTCCAGCTACGCGCACGGTCCCGGAGCGCTCAACCGAGACCCTGGTGCGGGCAGGCAGCTCGAGCCACCGGGCGATGCCGCAAGCCGTTGCAGCGCTGCGAGATACGGTGCGTTGCCAGTAGAACCACAGTAAGCAGGCGGGAGCAAGTCATGCCGGCAATCGTCCTCATCGGCGCCCAATGGGGCGACGAGGGCAAAGGTAAGGCCACTGACCTGCTCGGTGGGCGCGTGCAGTGGGTGGTGCGCTATCAGGGGGGCAACAACGCCGGCCACACCGTCGTCCTGCCCAGCGGCGAGAACTTCGCGCTGCACCTGATCCCCTCGGGCGTGCTGACCCCCGGCGTCACCAACGTGATCGGCAACGGTGTGGTGGTCGACCCCGGCGTACTGCTCGACGAGCTCAAGGGCCTCGAGGACCGCGGGGTGGACACCACCAAGCTGCTGATCTCCGCCGACGCGCACCTGCTGTTGCCCTACCACGTCGCGATCGACAAGGTCACCGAGCGCTACATGGGCAACAAGAAGATCGGCACCACGGGCCGCGGCATCGGGCCGTGCTACCAGGACAAGATCGCGCGCCAGGGCATCCGCGTCGCGGACGTGCTCGACCCCGACCAGTTGACGCACAAGATCGAGGCCGCGCTGGAACTGAAGAACCAGATCCTGGTCAAGATCTACAACCGCAAGGCGCTGGACCCGCACCAGGTCGTCGACGCCCTGCTGCATCAGGCCGAGGGCTTCCGGCACCGCATCCGCGACACCCGCCGGCTGCTCAACACCGCGCTCGAGACCGGCGAGACGGTGCTGCTGGAGGGCTCCCAGGGCACCCTGCTCGACGTCGACCACGGCACGTATCCCTATGTGACGTCGTCGAATCCGACCGCAGGCGGCGCGGCCGTCGGGTCCGGCATCGGTCCCACCCGCATCACCACCGTGCTCGGGATCCTCAAGGCCTACACCACCCGGGTGGGTTCCGGGCCGTTCCCCACCGAGCTGTTCGACGCCAACGGCGAATACCTGTCGAAGACGGGCGGCGAGTTCGGCGTCACCACCGGGCGGCGCCGCCGCTGCGGCTGGTTCGACGCCGTGATCGCGCGCTACGCCACCCGGGTCAACGGCATCACCGACTTCTTCCTGACCAAGCTCGACGTGCTCTCCAGCCTGGAGACAATCCCCATCTGCGTCGGTTACCGCATCGACGGCGATCGCACCAACGACATGCCGATGACGCAGAGCGACCTGGCGCGCGCCGAGCCGATCTACGAGGAACTGCCCGGCTGGTGGGAGGACATCTCCGGCGCGCGCGAATTCGACGACCTGCCCGCCAAGGCGCGTGACTACGTGCTGCGGCTGGAAGAGCTTGCCGGGGCGCATGTTTCGTGCATCGGCGTCGGGCCGGGGCGGGAACAGACGATCGTGCGCCGCGACGTGCTGGCGGCGCGCCCGTGACGGAACCGGACCCGAAAGAACTCGACCCCGACTACGAACACCACGGCGGCTTTCCCGAATACGGCCCGGCCAGCCCGGGCCCGGGCTTCGGCCGGTTCGTCGCGGCCATGCGCGCGCTGCAGGACCTGGCGGTGTCCGCCGACCCGGGTGACGACGTGTGGGACGACGCGGCCGACCGCGCCGCGGCGCTGGTGCAGCTCCTCGGCCCGTTCCAGGCCGACGAGGGCAAGGCACCGGCCGGGCGCACGCCCGACCTGCCCGGCATGGGCAGCCTGCTGTTGCCGCCCTGGACGTTGACCAGGTACGCGCCGGACGGCGTCGAGATGACCGGCTACTTCAGCCGGTTCCATGTCGGCGGAAACCACGCCGTGCACGGCGGTGTGTTGCCGCTGCTGTTCGACCACATGTTCGGCATGGTGTCGCACGCCGCGGGACGGCCGATCAGCCGCACCGCGTTCCTGCACGTCGACTACCGCAAGGTCACCCCGATCGATGCGCCCCTGGCTGTGCGCGGCCGCGTCACGAGCACCGAGGGCCGCAAGGCGTTCGTCGCCGCCGAACTCGTCGACGGTGACGACGCGGTGCTGGCCGAGGCCAACGGGCTGATGGTGCGGCTGCTTCCCGGTCAACCTTGAGTTGCCCGCCGCGCACCTATCCTTGAGCGGTGACCGACGGACCCGACGACAAGACGACCGCGCTCACCGTCCCGCCGCAACCGCCGGCGGGGAAGGCCGACACCCGGCCGCGGGTGGCGTTGGTGGGCGCCGGTGAGCTCGCCCGCGAACTGGCGATCGCCCTGGGCCGCCTCGGCGCGCGGGTGATCGCCCTCGACGAGCGCGCCGACGCCCCCGCGCACGCGGTGGCCGATCAGTCGCTGGTGGTGGCGATGACCGATGCAGACGAGCTGACCAAGGCGATTCGCGGGCTGCAGCCGGACTTCGTGGTCACGACCACCGACGCCGTCGCGGCCCAAGCTCTGGAGGGGCTCGAGGGCCCGCAGCTGGTGCCCAGCGCGCACGCCGTGCGGCTCGCCGCCGACCGCGAGGGCCTGCGTCGGCTGGCCGCCGACGAGCTGGGGCTGCCCACCGCGCCGTTCTGGTTCGTCGGCTCGGCCGGCGAACTCGAGGCGGTGGGCGCGCACGCCGGTTACCCGCTGCTGGTGCAGCCGGTGCTCGCGGGCGCCGGGCGGGGCCAGTCGGTCGCGTCGGGTCCCGACGACATCGGGCCGGCCTGGCAGCGCGCGACGAGAGGCCACGGCGAGCAGCACCGGGTGCTGGCCGAGACCGTCGTGGAGGTCGAGTTCTACGTCACCCTGCTGGCGGTGCGCAGCGACGGTCCGCAGGGGCCCCGGATCGACTTCTGCTCACCGGTCGGCCACCCCGAGCCCACTCCCGACGTGCTCGAGTCCTGGCAACCGCAGAGCATGACCGCGGCCGCGATGGACGCCGCCAAATCGATCGCCGCGCGGATCGTCAAGGCGCTCGGCGGGCGCGGCGTCTTCGCCGTCGAGCTGATGATCAACGGCGACGAGGTGTACTTCGTCGACGTCACGCCCCGCCCCACCGACAGCGCCTGGGCGACGGTGCCCAGCCAGCGGCTGTCGGCGTTCGAACTGCAGGCCCGCACCGTCCTCGGGCTGCCGGTTGACACCATCATGATTTCGCCGGGCGCGGCCCACCGGGTGGAGCGCGCCGACGCGCCGCCCGTCGCGATCGCCGGGGCGCTGGGCGTGCCGGAAAGCGACCTTCGCCTGGCCGGGCGGGCATTCCAGGCGCTGGCGACGGCGCCGGACGTGACGGCCGCGCGCGACCGCGCGCGCGACGTCGCGGACCGGCTGGCGGTGCGGCACCAGGGCCCGCACAGCTCGGTCACGCGAGAGGCGCGGTTGTAACCTCGCTACCATCCGAGGTCATGAGCACAGAGCGCACAGGCTCCTACGCCGGAGACATCACGCCAGAGCAGGCATGGAAGCTGCTGAGCGACAACCCCGACGCGGTGCTGGTCGACGTGCGCACCGACGCCGAATGGCGGCTCGTCGGCGTGCCCGACCTGTCCAGCCTGGGCCGCGAGGTGGTGTTCATCGAGTGGAACACGTCCGACGGCACCTTCAACGCCAACTTCGCCGACGAACTGCGCGACCGGGTGCCCGAGACCGAATCCGAACGGCCGGTGGTCTTCCTGTGTCGCTCGGGCAACCGCTCGATCGGTGCCGCCGAGGTCGCCACCCGGGCCGGCATCACCCCGGCCTACAACGTGCTTGACGGGTTCGAAGGCCACCCGAACGCCCAGGGGATTCGCGGTGAATCAGGTTGGCGCGCAATCGGATTGCCCTGGAAGCAGCTATGAGTTCACCGTCGGGGGATTCCGTCCGCGAGCCCAAGGCGCTGCCCGACGGCGTCAGCCAGGCCACCATCGGCGTACGCGGGGGACTGCTGCGCTCGGGGTTCGACGAGACCGCAGAGGCGATGTTCCTGACGTCCGGGTATGTCTACGATTCGGCGGCCGTCGCGGAGAAGTCCTTCACCGGCGAGCTGGACCACTTCGTCTACTCGCGGTACGGCAACCCGACCGTGACGATGTTCGAGGAGCGGTTGCGCCTGATCGAGGGCGCGCCGGCCGCGTTCGCCACCGCGAGCGGCATGGCGGCGGTGTTCACGTCGCTGGGCGCGCTGCTGGCCGCCGGGGACCGGCTGGTCGCGTCGCGCAGCCTGTTCGGCTCGTGCTTCGTGGTGTGCAACGAGATCCTGCCGCGCTGGGGCGTCGAGACCGTGTTCGTCGACGGCGACGACCTGGCGCAGTGGGAGGAGGCGCTGTCGAAGCCGACGCAGGCAGTGTTCTTCGAGACGCCGTCGAACCCGATGCAGTCGCTGGTGGACATCGCCGCGGTGGTCGAGCTCGCGCACGCCGCGGGCGCAAAAGTGGTGTTGGACAACGTCTTCGCAACTCCGCTGCTGCAGCAGGGCATTCCGCTGGGCGTCGACGTGGTGGTGTACTCGGGCACCAAGCACATCGACGGTCAGGGCCGGGTGCTGGGCGGCGCGATCCTGGGCGACAAGGAGTACATCGACGGCCCGGTGCAGAAGCTGATGCGGCACACCGGGCCGGCGCTCAGCGCCTTCAACGCCTGGGTGCTGGTGAAAGGCCTTGAGACACTGGCGGTCCGGGTGGAACACAGCAATTCCTCGGCGCACCGGATCGCGGAATTTTTGGAGACCCATCCTGCGGTGAGTTGGGTCCGCTACCCGTTCCTGCCGTCGCACCCGCAGTACGACCTGGCCAAGCGCCAGATGTCGGGTGGGGGGACGGTGATCACCTTCGCGCTCGACTGCCCCGACGACAAAGCCAAGCCGCGGGCGTTCGAGGTGCTGGACAAGCTGCGGCTGATCGACATCTCCAACAACCTGGGCGACGCGAAATCCCTTGTCACACATCCGGCCACGACCACCCACCGGGCGATGGGCCCGGAGGGGCGCGCAGCGATCGGCCTGGGCGACGGCGTGGTGCGAATCTCCGTCGGGCTCGAGGGCGCCGACGACCTGATCGCCGACATCGACCAGGCTTTGAGCTAGTCGAAGGGCTAACCGGCCTGCTTCTCGGCGGCTTCGATGCGTTCGGCCGCCGCCAGTGAGCCCTCCTGCGCCTGGCGCTCCACCCAGTCCACCACCGGCCGGGCGTACATCATCTGGCTGGTGATGGCCATCTGGCCGCGGGTGCGGCCCAGGAAGGAAATGCCCCAGGAGAACATGGCGGCGATGCGGTTGCGGAACCCGACCAGGTACAACAGGTGCAACAGCAGCCACGCCAACCAGGCGATGAAGCCGCCGAACTCCAGCTTTCCGACCTTGGCGACGGCGCTGTACCGCGAAATGAGGGCCATGCTGCCCTTGTCGAAGTAGTTGAACGGCTTCCGGTTGGCCGGGTCGTCCTGGCCCTTCACCGCCTGCTTGATCAACTTGGTGACGTAGTGCGCCCCCTGGATCGCGCCCTGGGCCATCCCGGGGACGCCGGGCACCGACATCAGGTCGCCGATGACGAACACGTAGGGATGCCCCTTGACGGTGAGGTCGGGCTCGACGATCACCCGCCCGGCGCGGTCGGTCTCGGTCCCGTCGGACTGCTCGGCGACCATCTTGCCCAGCTCGCTGGCCTGCACGCCGGCGGCCCACACCTTGCACGCGCATTCGATGCGCCGCTCGCCGCCGTCCTTCTCCTTGACGGTGATGCCCATGTAGTCCACCGAGGTCACCATGGCGTTCAGCTGCACCTCGACGTCCATCTTCTGCAGCCGCCGTTTCGCCTTCAAGCCCAGGTTCTCGCCCATAGGCGGCAACACCGCGGGCGCGGCGTCGAGCAGGATGACCCGGCACTCGCTGGGCGTGATCGTCCGGAACGCCCCGGCCAGGGTGCGCTCGGCGAGCTGGACGATCTCGCCGGCCAGCTCGACCCCGGTCGGGCCCGCGCCCACCACCACGAACGTCAGGCGGCGCTGCCGCTCGGCCGGGTCGGTGGCGACTTCGGCCGCCTCGAACGCGCCGAGGATGCGGGCCCGCAGCTCGAGGGCGTCGTCGACGCTCTTCATGCCGGGCGCGAAGGCGGCGTACTCGTCGTGGCCGAAATAGGACTGCTGCGCGCCGGCGGCGACGATGAGGCTGTCGAAGGGCGTCACGGTCTCCATGCCCATCAGGTGCGACGTCACGGTCTTGGCCGTCAGGTCGATGGCGTTGACGTCGCCCCACAGCACCCGGACGTTCTTCTGCCTGCGCAGGATCAGCCGGGTGGTCGGGGCGACGTCGCCCTCGGACAGGATGCCGGTGGCCACCTGGTACAGCAACGGCTGGAAGAGGTGGGTCGTGGTCTTGGAGATCAGGGTGACGTCGACGTCGGCCCGCTTGAGTGCCTTGGCCGCGTTCAGGCCACCGAATCCGCTTCCGATGATGACGACGCGATGACGCGACATGCTCACCCCCTTACCGTACGACGCCGCCGGAAAGCGGCTAGAACGGCCACCCGTTGGAGTTGTCCTTGAATTTGCCGTTGACCGCGGTGCAGAAGTCGTCCGCGGTGCCGGCCAGCAACACGTAGTAGGTCTCGCCGCGGCGGCTCTCGTAGGTGTTGGGGGTGCTCCAGCCGCTGTTGCACAGCGAGGTCTGGGTGCCGGCCGTGGCGCGCCGCCAGTTGGTCTTGGCGCAGCCGGCCAGGGCGTCGACGTTGGGCGTCGCGCTCTTGGCGGCGACCACCATCGCGCCTCCCCATTGGCCGTCGCTGCGCCGGAAGGCGCGCGCCCCGAATCCGGCGTTGTTCGTCTGGCACGCCAGCGCGCGCCGCATCAGCGAGAAGGGCGCCGCCAGTTGGGAATTGGGGCTCGCAGCGGCGGCCGTGATGAATTGTGCG